>JAJYOQ010000291.1 GCA_021796135.1 Bacteroidota bacterium | reverse complement strand
TAATTTAGAAAAAGGTGAGCGTTCTGAGTTGGCGGAACTTGCCAGTAACCTTTTATAATTTTATTATGAATAAGAACATTGACTCATTATTTACTTATTCCATCTTTTATAAATTTCTATACCGTTATGGAAATATTCCCGGAACAATAATACTTTCCTTTTTTTTATATTCTTTTGCTTCTAACCTAAATTACTCACTTTATTACTTATTTCCATTCGGAGTAACTGCGCTATTAATTTATTTCGTAAATAAACAATATTTAACCTTGTATAAAATTCTTCCCTATAAGATTTCGCTTGAGGCAGACTCAATCATTTGCTCAAATTTTCTTTTTTCGAAAAAAAAAGTCATTATTCGTTTTGAAGATATAGAAAAGCTTGAAGGCGGAATATTTAACGGAAAACTTAACGGTTTAATAAAAGTTTGGGATTCAAAAAGTAAAATTTGTATTGGTTTCTATTATAAAGTTAACAACTCTAAACTTCTAGTCAAAACAATTCTATTAAATATTAAAGAAACAGTTTATATAGAAGCAATGCAAAATGCCAGGATAGACTTAAAGAATTTGCGGTCTGCAAGTCATAACATTCACAAACCATTATCGTAAATAAAATATTATTTCACCTTTATGTATTTTTAGGACATTAAACTATTATTTTAAAATAAATGAAAATTGCAGTATTACTTTCCGGCGGTGTTGACAGTTCGGTAGCTTTGCGGTTATTAAAAAATGAAGGCCATCAACTCACTGCCTTTTATCTAAAAATCTGGTTACAGGATGAATTTTCATTTCTCGGGGAATGTCCATGGGAAGAAGATTTACGATATGCCCGCGCTGCTTGCGAACAAGCAAGTATTCCATTGGAGATTATTCCTCTTCAGACAGAATATTGGGAAACAGTTGTCTCTTATACTATAGCAGAAATAAAAGAAGGAAGAACTCCGAACCCGGATATTTTTTGCAATAGTTTAATCAAATTCGGACAATTTTATGATAAGATAGATGACTCTTATGAAAAAGTTGCAAGCGGTCATTATGCAAAAGTTGAATTTGACGGAGTAAAATATCAATTAAAAATGTCACCCGACCCGATAAAAGATCAGACTTATTTTTTAGCATACTTAACACAGAATCAATTATCTCGGGCTTTATTTCCCATCGGATCATTTAAGAAAAGTGAGGTAAGAGAATTTGCCCATCAATTTCAATTGCCCACAATGGATAGAAGAGACAGTCAGGGAATTTGTTTCTTAGGACAGATTAAATTTAATGAATTTATCAAACATCATCTCGGAGAAATTAAAGGTGATATTGTAAATATAGATTCGGGAAAAAAATTAGGTACCCATAACGGATATTATTTCTATACTATTGGGCAGCGATCAGGACTTGGGTTGTCCGGCGGTCCTTGGTATGTAGTAAAAAAAAATATTAAAGAAAATGTTGTATACATTTCAAGAGAAGATCATAGTTTACGAGAAAGAGATTTTTTTACTGCCGGTAAGTTTAATTGGATCGGCGAAGAAAAACCTTCTACTGAAAACCTGAAAGTTAAAATTCGTCACGGAGCAAAAATGTATAACTGCAGATTTATATTTTCGAACGAAAATGAAGCTGAAATAAAATTAGATAAACCTGATCAAGGGATTGCACCCGGACAATTTGCCGTTTTTTATAAAGATAACCTTTGTCTCGGCAGCGGAATTATATTATAGTCTGATTATAATTTGTTCTAAAAATAAGGTAAGAAATTTGAATTACTTTTATCAATAATTATCCTTAATTCCAACCGTTAAGAAAACATCTAATCCGAACATCAATAAAACATTTCAATTCACATTATTAATAATAATTTTAGCTTAAGTGATAATTAAATCAATAAAAGATAACAAGTAACCAAAGTCCAAAATATAGGTCTAAAGAAACAAACTATTTAATAAGAGAGACGAATGAAACTTAAAATACTTTTGTTATTCATTATTATTAGCGTCGGGACATTTGCTAAAAATGATAATCCGGGAAAGAAGTTAGTCCTTAGGAAAACTGATTCTGAAATAAAGATTGACGGAATAATTGACCCGATTTGGAGCACTGCAGACTCAGCGACGGATTACTTTCAACTTTCTCCATATTATCATAAGAAACCTACCTGGCCGACAGTTGCAAAAGTACTTTCTACAGACGATGCACTTTACTGTTTAATAATTTGTTATGAAGACAAAAAAGATATTGAACCTTTTACCGGAATGCTGGATAATGCAAACGGCGAAAGTGTTTCCATCATGCTTGATACTTTTGACGATAATAAAACTGCATACAAATTTGCTGTTTCAGTTTCCGGAGTCAGAAGTGATGCTATATTACTAGACGATGGAAGAAACAGGGATTATAACTGGGATGGTATTTGGTTTGCGGCTACTAAAATATACAGCTGGGGCTGGGTAGCCGAAATTAAAATTCCATATAAATCAATTCAATACAACAAAGACTTAAATTATTGGGGATTAGATTTTGACAGGTGGATACCTTCTAAATCAGAAGATCTTTACTGGAATAGGTATGAAAAAAACGAAGGACAAAGAATATCTAAATTCGGTGAATTATTATTTAATGATTTTAAACCTTCAGTTAAAGGATTAAATCTTGAAGTTTATCCGGTTGCTCTTGCTAAAGCAACTTATTTAGAAAATAATAAATACAAAATTGATCCTAATGCCGGATTAGATATAATGTTCAATCCGTCATCTGCTTTGAAATTCTTATTAACTGCTAACCCGGATTTTGCACAAATTGAAGCCGATCCTTACCAATTTAATATTTCAAGGTATGAGACTTATTATAATGAGAGAAGACCTTTCTTTACGGAAGGAAATGAAATATTTATGGCAGCTGGGAAAGAGATGAATACAGGATTTTATTCTCCGCTCGAATTATTCTATTCAAGAAGAATCGGGAAAAAGTTACCTGACGGCAGTGAAGTACCTTTAATACTCGGCACTAAGGCTTTTGGAAGAATAGGTAATATAGAGTATGGCGGATTTGTGGCTGCAACCGATCAAAAGACTTACATGGATGATACAACACAAAGAGTAGAGCCAAGGGCATTATTCGGATCGGCTAGAATTAAAGGACAGTTCGGAGAAAATTCTTCAATAGGAACGTTAGTAGTTGCAAAACAAATCAAGGACACAACCTATGGAGTAGTTGACATCGATGGAGCATTCAGAGAATCCGATTGGCAGCTCTCGTATCAACTAGCGCGTTCCTTTATTAATTCTTCCGGCGATTATGCAGCATCGGCTGGGCTTATATCAATGGGGAAAAAATGGTGGGTACTATTTAGGAATAAATATATTGGGAATAATTTTGATGTAAGCCAAGTTGGCTATGTACCCTGGATTGGAACTTGGGAAGTTACTTCATTAACCGGTCCTGTTTGGTATTATAATGAAGGATGGATAAGTCAAATATTATTGCTTGGTGGATTCTTTACGAATTACAAACATATTGAAGGCTATACGGATCGATCTGCGGTAATAGATTTTAATATGCAATTTAGGGACAATTGGGGTTATGAAATAACACTAATTAAGGGAACCGCAAAAGACCAGGGGATTAAATATAATTCCTATGAAATTGATTATAATAGCTGGTTTAGTATGAGTCCGAAATGGAATGCAAACTTTTACGGCGGGTATTCAAAAACTTATAACTTTAACAGGAATTATTTGGCTTTTTATACCTGGTTTGGAGCTAATGCACAATGGAATACATCGGATATTTTGCAGATTGGTACATCATATAATATGTGGGTAGAAGGAAATCCTTCAGGCGGAGTTGAAGATATAACTTACGACGCAAGACCTTACATATCGCTTACTCCGGTTAACGATTTAAATTTAAGAGTCTATGTTGATAATCTTCTTGATTCCTCGACACAACATCTAGAGCAGTTGATTACAGGATTTCTTTTTTCTTACAATTTCAGCCCAAAAAGTTGGATATATTTTGCTTATAACGAGCTTGATAACCGAGCACAGCAATTCGACTCATTCGGAAATCCGCTTCCGATAGTTATGCATGTGGCTGCTAGAGAAGGAGTTTTTAAGGTTAAATATTTATATTACTTTTAAATCTAAAGGGAACTATTTAACAATTTGTAATTCCGGCATACGTATATTTAGAAAATTCATTTTTTCAGAATGCGATTTGAATATTGATATTGTTGATGAGTCAGTATCAAATATTGAGTTTAGTCCTTGAGGCTCTTGAGGAGGGTCTCCGAGAAAAGGATCTCCTACTCTCCATTTATAATCTGCATTTCTGTTCCGGGCCTCTCCTCCCCAAGCCCAAACATTTGAACCTGCTATTGGCGCTCCGGAGGAAGCACTATCATATACCAGAGTTAGTAACATTTTGAAATATTTATCACGCGCTGTGGTTGCTGTGCCCGGTTGACATAGCTCGTTATCTCTCGGTAATCCAAATTCTTCCATTACTACTGGTTTATTTAATTGGCGGGCTAAAGATATATGCTTATTTATATATTCAGCAGCTTTCTTTTCTGTTTTAGAATATGTACCCTGAATATTTTTTGCATCAAACCAATCCCAGTTCTTCGCCCATAGGTGAAAAGTTAAATAATCTATATATCGCGTTCTATGTGCCATTAAATATATTGAAGTGTCCTGCAATGAACCTGCAATACCTTCACTGCCAGAGGATACCAAATGGTTGTGATCCAGTAAGTGAATAAACATAGCAGTAGCCTCAATCCATCGGTAATATTCTTCTATCCAATAATTACTCCTTCCGGGTCGCGGTTCATTAGCTAACTGCCATGACATTATTGTCGGATCTTCGTAATAATAAAGTCCATTATACTTGTTTTTCCTTGTTATCAATGTATAAATAAAATTGTTAAATATTTCCTGAGCTTTCATATTACTGTAAAATGATGCTGAATAATCCATGAAATTATTATAGTTATCGTTTTCCGGATTAACACCACTTCCAGGGTATGCCCAATCATTATATTGTGACATTCCGCCTGACCATTCCCAATAATTATTTAAAAATATTACAGCATGCATATTCCTCTTTCTCATTTCAGAAAGCAAAAAGTCTAAACCATCAAGAAGATTTTCATTATAAACATTTGGAGCTATTTGAATTTCTGGTTTGAGAGACCTAGAAATATATGATTTTTCAGATGCTCCGAGTATTCTTAAATTCGTTACACCGATCGACTTAAGCCTGTCTAATTCTCTTAATAATCGCCCTCTATCACCTGTAGAACCTGATGAGCCTATATAGCAGCCGTACCAGAGATTTGTGCCAAAAAAATAATATGGTTTCCCGGCAAGTTCAAAGTGACTGCCATTAACTTTTATAAACTCAGGTTTATTATTTAAGAATAATATCGAACAAGAACTTAAAAGAAAGCTAAGTAATATAAGTGGAAATAAAATTATTTTCCGGTACATTTTATTCTCCTAAATATTTTGGTTAATTTTTAGGTCAAAGAAATTAGACAAGATTTTGCATGTAATTTAATTTTCC
>JAJYOQ010000019.1 GCA_021796135.1 Bacteroidota bacterium | reverse complement strand
TGTCTTTTAAACTAAATTATTCTAATCCATTTTTAGGGTAATATCATCAAGTTGATTATTTTTTGGTTTAGCGGAGCTTAATTTAGGATCGACATTACCGCTAAAACCGCTCCAGGAGACTCCAAGATCAAAATACAATGGAGAATCAGTCAGCTGAAACCAATCAAACCCCAGTAGTTTATTCGACCAATTCATATTTTCCAAAAAGGGGTTATTATTGTTAAGGTTATCGCCGCTAAGAAAGCTAGTAACGATAAACTTTGAACCCTTTATAAAATCAGGATTAGAATAATTTAGTTTAAAAGACAAATCATAAAAGCTAATGGGGGCACTTTGATTGTTAAGAAACTTCTTCAAGATTTCCGTAGAATAGCTTTGTCTGCCTGTAAAGATAAAAGAGCCATGTGGAATAGGTCCTTCAAATAGCGTTTTCGCAGTTAGGAAGCTTGAAGTAGCCGAAGCGCTAAATTCATTTTTATTTCCGTCCTTAGTAATAATATCAAGAATAGAAGAAAGTCTATCGCCAAATTGGGCACCATATCCGCCTTTATAAAATTCAACGCTATTTATCATATCAGGATCAATAACACTGAACATACCGAAGGCATGAAAGGGATTATATATAGTAATGCCATTTAGCAGTACAAGATTTTCGTTGCTAGAACTTCCGCGAACATAGTATCTAGCCGAGACATCTCCTGTAGATTGCACTCCAGGTAAAGATTGAAGAGACCTAAAAATATCGGATTCAACTCCTTTTGGAATCATTTCAATATCTTTTAAGGATATTCTTTGAAGACCGATATCCGTAGCATTTTTTTCAATTATTTTTTTCCCAACAGTCTCGACTGTACCTAATTTTACACCGACAGGGATAAGAGCAACATTAATTTCCGAAATTTTATTTCGGCTTACAACGAAAGGGAGTATTCGAGATTTATATCCGACATAAGAAATGGTTACGGTATAATGTTTATTTGCAGGAATAGAAGAAATTGTAAAAAGACCGTGCATATCGGTAGAAGCGCCGACATTTAGATGATTAATTAAAACATTACAGAAAGCGAGAGGTTCGCCGTTTGTTGAATCGGTAACGATTCCTCTTATTATTCCCACGCCCTGTGCATTTGCGGTTATTAAGTCAAATTGAATTAAAGCTAAAACAATAATGAACTTGAAAAAGAATGCTGTAAAGTTTTTATAAGTTACTTCCATGCGGAATTTTATGCTCACCCAAACAATTTTTAAAATATTCTGATAAATATACTCTTTTAATTTTAATATTTAGTACAACAAATGGATATTTTTATTTAATCGGGTACTATTGTTGTTCCATTTATACCTAGAAGAGTCTCTTCATATAGTTCGGCTTTAGTAATCATAACTTTCTTTCCTCCGCCCTTTAGAAAATAAATTGCTGCTTTAATTTTTGGCGCCATGCTTCCATCCGGGAAAATATTCCGGTTGTAAAGATTTTCAATTTCTGAAAGTGTCAGATTTACTAAGTCCTTTTGATCCGGCTGTTGATAATTTATTTTAACTCCGTCAATATTTGTAAATATACAAAGAGCTGCCTCAACATCATTTCCGCGTTTATTTTCTCTTTCTATAATTGTTTTACCTAATAAGCTGGAGGCAAGGTCTTTATCAATCACTGCATTGACACCGGTAAAAATATTGACAGGCGGATTATTACTTGAATATTTTCTTCTATATTCGATCCCATATTTACATAAATATATTTCTTCGCCGTTAATAACTTCCGATTTAACTTTTCTGACTGGAATTCCCCCGCCCCCGACAACTATTGGTATCACTCCTGCCTGCAGATTTGCTTCAATCAAATCAATCTCAACAATTTCCAAAGGCAGCGGGGACGGAACTACCCAGCGCCATAATTCGTTATTATTTTGATCTTTTTTGTAATATTTGAACGGGCGATTTTCTTTTTCGATTTTTTCTAAGGCTTCTTTTTTTGTATAAGAAGGCCCAATAAATTTAGTAGGGAAATTGAATGAAGGATCAGATTCATCAACAACGACTTTTGTCAATGTTTCAGCGGCTATTTTATTCACTCCCAATATTCTGAGAGAATTAGTTAACTGAGAGAGCATGTATCCCATAGAACCCTGAGTATCTGCATCGCAAACATCAAGTTCGACGGTTCCCGATTTGCTGTTCATTATTAAATTGCCGACTTGGGGTCCGTTTCCGTGCGTTATTATATAATTTTCATCGGGATTTTTTGAAATTATTTTAGCAAGAAGTTCGCAAGTATCTGCAGTTTTTTTCCATTGGCGGGCAAGATCAGGCAAAAATATTTTTCCGGAATCAGAATCGATAATACCGGCAGGAGAAAGTTCATTACCACCGAGCGCAAAAATTGTTAATCGCTTTTTCATAAAATAACTTTTGGTTTTTTTATAAAGAAATTTACTGGGTTGGAAGGACTAGGTAGTTTTTGGTACCGCTTCCATAGATTCTTCTCTTTTAATAACTATTACTGTTGCATCATCTTCCCACTTATTGCTGTTGCCGAATTTTCTAGCACTATTAAAAATCTCATCCAAAATGTTTTTTGCATCTTTTTTCTGATTTTTAATAACAACATCGTGTAATCGTTGAATGCCGTATTCTTCTTTTTGTCTATTTTGTCTTTCAATAATTCCATCACTGTATAATACTAAAGTTGAGCCGGGTTTCATGTAAACATAGGTTTGATGAATAGATACTTCCGGTAAGGCTCCAAAAATCAATCCGGTTGTTTTAAGTTCGATAACTTCTTTTCCTGATACAAGGAAAGGAAGTGGATGACCTGCATTAACATAGAAGAGGTTACCGCTTGTTTCAAGATCAGCATAGAATAAGGAGACAAACAAAGATGAATAAACGCTTTTATTAATTACGCGGTTCAATTTTTTCAGAGTAAAAACAGTTTTCATCTCTTTTTCCAGTCCCATACGGAGACCTGTGACTACATCCCTAACCAAAAGGGCAGCTGGAATTCCGTGTCCGCTTGCATCTCCGATGCAAAATCCGAAACTTGTTTCATCAAATTTGAAATAATCATATAAATCACCCCCTACAAGTTCAGCCGGTTGCGAGAATCCGCTTACTTGATAACCGGGAATAACAGGAGCGGCAGTCGGAAGCAAACTTTGCTGTATTAAGACTGCTTGTTCAATTTCATTTTTCACGGCTTCTGAATAAATTCTCGAATTCAAAGCATTACGAACAGCATTGAAGCAAAATTCGATTTCTTCTCTAATCCATCCTCCTTTTAATTCAAAAATTATTATCCAAAAATCCTCTGTACCCCGAATTGTGAAAGCTGCGGGAATGGAGTATTCCCTTCTATTAGAGCTAATCAACGGATCGATACTAAAACCCGGGTTGTCAAAAATGTAACTTTTTGTTTTGATCAGGGTTTTAACAGGTTCAGATTCTTTCGGTATTGAAGTAGCCAATTTAACATTCTTAAAATCTTCTTTTGGAGAAATCAAGACAAAATCATTTTCCTCTTCTTCATAAATTCGTCCGCGGACAATACTAAGGTCATTTCCAAAAGTATTTTCCAGTTCTTTAACTATCATGAAAAGAAAATCTTTTCCGGTTTTTTCATGACCTATTTTATTTAACAAGAAATCTAATTTTCTATAAAATATTTTCGGTTCGATCATATATTCAAAACACTCTTTATTTTTTAATGTTTAAAAATAGTGAAATTTTGCTAAAGACTATGTGTTTAGATATTGTAGCTAATGATAACAATCTTTTTAAGCTTAATATGCAGACTTTTTGTTATTAAGAGACCCTGACAAAACCTAACATTTTTTAAAATCGAAAAATCATATATTGCGATTTTGAACGATAAACGAAATATTAAATCGAATTTATAGTCTGATTATTTTGTAAATTTAAATAAATTAAAAATTTTTAAATTGTTTTAATGTCAATTGGCAAAATTGTTTTAATAATGAAGAAATCCTGAAGGTATAGTATTTGTTATGAAATCGATTATGACTTTAGATATTTCTCAGATGTTATTTCTTATAGTTACTTTTTTAAGTGCTGTAGGATTAATATTAATTATTTATTCAAGATCGGGCAGGGATAAAAAGAGCCAGCTTTTTATTCTTATATTAATTCTGATAATAGGCTATTTAATTTCATATAGCGTTCATTTTCTGCTAATGGCTTCCGAAGATGTTACAATCTTAGATATTTCATGCCATTCTTTTCTGCTGCTTATAATTGTAAGCATAACATTCTTTACATGGAATTTCCCTCATACTCAAAAGATGGGCATAGTTAAGAGTCTCTCTATCTTAATACCATCAATTATTCTTTTTATACTATTATGGAGCGATAAACTCATTCACGAATCCCATATGCACGGAAATATGTTTGAGGCACATTTTGGTTCGCTTTATCCTTTGTATTTAATATTTTATATGATATTGATAGCTCTAAATTTTTATTGGCTGATAAAGAAATATTTTAAGGAAAAAGATGGGTTACTGCGTAAACAAATTTTAATGCTTACTTTGGGACTGATTATTACAAATCTAATTTCATTTATTTTCGGTTTATTTTTGCCATGGTACCTAGGATTTTATTTTTTAGTTGAAATGAGTCCGATTGCATTTTTAATCGGAGTTATCTTATTTACTACTTTATCAGTAAGTAAATATGATATGTTCCCTTCTTTTGGCAGACTGCATAATCTCAGTATAAAAAAGAAAATAATATACAGTTCACTTATACTAGTACCAATAATTATTCTTCTTGTCCAGATCCCTTTAATAAAGTTAATCTTTGACATAAAATCCAACACGGAACTAATGCGCTACTTTTTTATAAGCGTCTTGGGCGGAATGATTGTAAGTGTTAGTATTGCATTTGTGATAATTAAGATGATATCGAATCCGCTCAACAAACTAAAATCCAAAGCGAGTGAAATCGAGAAAGGCAATTACGGAATTAAACTTGAAATAAAGACTAATGATGAAATCGGTGAACTTACCGAAGCATTTAACAATATGTCAGAGACTCTAAAAAATAATACTGCTGAGTTAATTAAAAAGGAAAAACTAGCCGCACTCGGTAAAATGGCGGCGGTACTTGCACATGAAATTAAAACTCCGTTAACTTCTATTAAAATGAATGCTGATATTATTGCAGAAACTCCCGATTTAAGCGATGATAACAGAGAAAATTTTGAAATAATGAAGTTAGAAATTAATCGATTGAACAATCTGGTAAAGGATGTACTCCAATTTTCCCGTCAAATGGAATTAAATTTTTCAGAAGTCAGATTAAAAGAATTAATCGATAGTGTTAATTATCAGCTTAGGAAAAAGCTTAACGATAAGAATATAATCTTTGTTAATAATACCGATAATGTTTTGTTGTCGGCTGATGAAGATAAATTAAAGCAAGTTTTCATAAATTTGATCGATAATTCCAGCGAAGCGGTCAATCAAAACGGCTATATTGAAATATCTTCCAGAATGAATAAAGCGGATAATTCAATTTCAATTTTCATTAAAGACAATGGAAGCGGTATCGAGCCGGAGTTTAAAATATTCGAACCTTTTTTTACTACAAAAGCTTCCGGTACTGGATTAGGACTTTCCATATCTCAAAAAATAATTGAACAGCACAATGGTACTTTTAATCTTGCAGCTTCAAAAAAGGGTGAGACTATATTTGAAATAAAAATGCCAATTAATCAGAATAATGCAAAAGAAGAAAGTAAAAATGGATAAAATTTTAGTCATAGATGACGATCAATCAATCCGTAAAACCTTAACAAATTATTTGAAGAAGCAGGACTATGAAGTTTTGTCTGCTGATAACGGCATATCCGGAATCGAAATTGCGAAGAATGAACTTCCGGACCTTGTAATTACAGATATTAGAATGCCGGGAGCAGATGGGTTTGAAGTGCTTAAAAATGTAAAGAAAATCGATTCGCACATTCATGTGATAATTATTACTGCCTTTGATGACATGCACAGTACCGTGAAAGCAATGCAGCAAGGCGCTTACGATTATATTGAGAAACCTCTTGAAATTGATAATTTAAAAATTACCATTCAAAGAGCGCTGGAAAACAAAAGATTGAGTGACGAGTTAAATACCTATGTAAACGAAAAAACAGAAGAATATTTGCTTGAAAATACTTTAATCGGCAAGACTCCTCAGATGAGGCAAGTATATAAAAAAATTGGTCAGGTTTCATCTAGTAGAGTTACTGTTTTAATAGAAGGTGAAAGCGGGACAGGTAAAGAATTGGTTGCCCGGGCAATTCATTACAGCGGAATTACAAAAACTCAACCATTTGTTGCCGTTAATTGTACTGCGCTTACAGAATCACTTTTGGAAAGTGAACTTTTCGGGCATGTAAAAGGAGCATTTACAGGATCAATTAAAGATAAGAAGGGTAAATTTGAGCTTGCAGGTGAAGGAACCATTTTCCTGGATGAAATTTCCGAAATCACTCCGAATCTGCAGGTAAAATTATTAAGAGTACTTCAGCAGAAGGAATTTGAAAAAGTCGGCGGCGAGACTTTAATTTCAATGAAAGCAAGAATCATTGCGGCAACGAATAAAAATTTAGCAGAGCTTGTACAAGAGGGTAAGTTCCGTGAGGATTTATTTTATAGATTAAAAGTTTTTTCAATCTTCATACCGCCATTAAGGGAAAGGAACGAAGATATCCCGGTTTTGGTTAGTCATTTCCTAAACAAAATTAATTTAGAACTTCATAAACATGTCAATAAAATTCCCGAAGATGTAATGGATAAGCTCAAAAACAATTTTTGGGTCGGCAATGTTAGGGAATTAGAAAATACTCTTATGCAGGCTGTTGTTCTCTCATCCGATGATGTCCTGCTAAATGAAAATATTTTACTTAGAGAATCGAGGCAGCTTTCTTCGGTGCACAAAGATTCAAATGTTGAATTTATTTCGCTTGAAGAGATTGAGAAAAGGCATATAAAAAATATTTTGGATGCATTAAAATGGGACAAAAACAAAGCTCATAAAATTCTTGGGATTTCATTGCCTACATTGTATAGTAAAATTGAGCATTATAAGCTGTCGCCGTTTGAAGAGAAGGAGTAGATTTATATTTAAAATCTTTAAATATTTTAAAGTTTCTTAAAATGCCTCTGCTTATTCTATTCTAAAAACCTTCAAATTTTCTCAAATTATAACTTTTCCCATGGCATAAATCTTACTGCATATAAATTCAGTTAAGGTCATGTTTAGTACGTTATATATAGTAATAAGAAATTTCAAAGGAAATTTAAACAATGGTTAAAATAGCAACTTTAGTTCTTTCTTTATATTTATTAGCACCTATTACGATTTATTCACAATCTTCAAGCAATGAAAATTTAAATATACTGGTAAAAGAAGCACTTCAAAACAATCCTCAACTTAAAGCGGCGCGCAGTCAAACACTTACTGAACAGACAAAAGTTAAGCAAGTTACCGCATGGGATCCTCCGCAGGTAGGAATTTCTTTTTTTCAAACACCCATTCAATATTTAAACCCTATTACAAACGGAATGGAAACCGATTACTACGTTCAGCAGACATTTCCGTTCCCGGGTAAGCTTGGTAATATGGGAAACGCTGCGACAAACAATGCTCAAATGTATAATGAGCAGTATAATGAGCTGAAGAATAAAATAATTAACGATTTAAAATCTTATTACTATGAGCTTTATTTTGTAGAAAAGAAAATCGAGATCAACAAAGAAAATCAAGCGCTGCTTAAACAGCTAAACGATATTACATTAAAACAATATGAAGTTGGGACAGGAAAGCAGGCAGATGTTTTAAGAGCGCAAACGGAGCTTTCGACATTAATAAATGACGGCATAAATCTTCTTAATGAAAAAAGAAATGTCGAAACAATGATAAATATAATCCTAAGCCGTCCGGTAAATTCTTCGCTGCCGGAGATTAGTGATATCCAAGATACAATTCCGGATTGGACATACGAACAGATTGCTGATTTAGCTTTTCAAAACCGTCCGGAAATTAAAGCCATGCAATACAACGTTGAAATGAACAAATCAGAATTAAAAGCTTCAAAGCTTGAGTTCTATCCCGATTTTATGGTTCAACTGATGTACAAAAATATGTCAAATACTACTAACGATTTTTGGTCTGCAATGGTTGGCGTTAATATTCCGCTTGCATTCTGGTCTAAAGGTAAATTTACAGGCAAGGTTCAGGAAAACGAAATTAATATAAGCACTGCTGATGAACAATTAAGTGCAGCTAAAAATATGGCTGCAGGCGATGTTCAAAATGCATTGATAAAAATTGAATCCAATAAAAATTTAATTGATCTATATAAAAACACAGTTATACCACAGGCAGAACAGACGCTTCAATCTACGCTTGCTGCATATCAAACCGGCAAAACGGAATTTTTAATGTTCATAGATGCCTACAAAACGGTATTATCGTCTAAGCTTGATTATTACATGGCTCAGATGAATTATATGCAAAGCCAGGCGCTGCTTGAACAAGCAGTTGGATTAAGCATAAACGAAATAAAAGAAAAAGTGAAATAAAAAGTTGAAGGAAAAATTAGAAATGAAAAAATTAATCTTAACGGGCATTATAAGTTTAATTATAGGGATTAGCGGAGGGTGGCTATTGTTTCACAATCATTCTTCCTCAAGTTCTTCCGGAACAAAAAGCGAAAGGAAAATCCTTTATTACAGATCTCCTATGAATCCCACAGTAACTTCAAAAGTGCCGATGAAAGATGCAATGGGAATGGATTACGTTCCGGTTTATGCGGATCAAAGCAGCTCGGACAGTGTTGGTCCCAATCAAATTCATATAGATCCGGCAACGCAGCAAAACATCGGAGTGACAACCGAAACAGTCGAAAAACGAAAATTATCGCGCAACATCAGAACTACTGCTAACATTAATTACGACGAAACAAAACTTTATACAATAACAACAAAGATTATGGGTTATGTGGAAAATTTATATGTTGATTATACAGGTCAGCTTGTAAGAAAAGGTCAACCTCTATTAGAAGTATACAGCCCCGATCTTGTAAGCACACAGGAAGAATATTTGCAAGCAATAAAATATAGAAATAATATTTCAAAGAATGGATCTCTAATCAGCCAAAAAGGTGCTGATCAATTAGTTGAAAGTGCAAAGCGAAGACTGCTATACTGGGATATATCCGAAAAAGAAATTCAAGCGCTTGAGAAAAGAGGTACACCGCAAAAAACAATGACAATCTATTCTCCGGCTAACGGAATTGTTACAGACAAGATGGTAATCAACGGGCAAAACATAGAACCGGGAATGGTGCTTTACAAAATTGCCGATCTTACAACAGTTTGGGGAATTGCTCAAATTTATCAATATGAACTTCCTTGGATTAAACTTGGAGATAAAGTTGATTTGCAATTATCATATATGCCCGGTAAAACTTTTCAAGGACGCATATCCTACATTTATCCTTATCTTGATACAGATTCAAAAACAGTTCAGGTAAGAATTGAAATACGCAACACAAGTGATTATGAATTTAAGCCGGGAATGTTTGCAGATGCAAACGTCAAGTCTCCGGTAACACTTGAAACCGTAGCAGTACCGAATCAGGCGATAATTCACACAGGAACGAGAGATGTCGCAATAATCGCTCTCGGCAACGGATACTTTGAACCGAGAACCGTAGTCCTTGGTGTTCGCGGCGACAGCGGTTATGTGCAGATACTCAAAGGAATAAATGCAGGTGAGAAAATTGTAACTTCTTCTCAATTCCTTATTGATTCAGAAAGTAATCTGAACGCTGCTTTAAACAATATGAAACAACCCGGCGCTGCAGAAAATCCGGATACTTCAACGCAGAATAATGCTTCTGAAAAACCGAAATCAAAAAAAGACGCTATGGACAATATGGTGATGAAAGAAAATCACTCAACACCGGTAGAATATAAAGGAGTGATTGATGTGAAGTCAATCGATGACAATAAAGACGGAAAAATTTACCAATGTCCAATGGATTTTAATGTTCTTTCAGATAAGCCCGGCGTAGATCCGAAATGCGGTATGAACCTGCAAGAAGTTAGTCTTAAAACAGCCAAAGAGAATTTAATAAAATCTGGGTTTAAGGCGAAATAAGGGCGCGGCTTCGCCGCAATGTTGAATTTTGAATTTTGAATTTTGAATTGAAAAACACAAATTTTAATTGGAGTTTGGAATGTTGGAGAAGATAATTGAGTTTTCGGTTAAGAATAGATTTCTTGTAATACTTGCAGTAGTATTTTTGATGGGCTGGGGAATTTATTCTTTATATAGTATTCCTGTTGATGCAATACCTGATTTAAGCGATGTACAAGTTATTATTTATACAAAATATGACGGTCAATCACCGAGAATTGTCGAAGACCAGGTAACCTACCCTCTTACCACGGCGCTGGTATCTGTCCCCGGGGCAAAAGTTGTGAGAGGTTATTCTTTTTTTGGTTATTCGCTTGTATATGTAATATTTAAAGATGGCACTGATATTTATTGGGCACGCAGCAGAGTTTTAGAATATCTAAATTATGCGGCAAAAAGATTACCTAATAATGTTGTACCCACTTTAGGACCCGACGCAACAGGTGTTGGCTGGGTATTTGAATATACCTTGTCTTCGCCGAAGCGTTCCCTGGCAGATCTTCGAACTTATCAGGATTGGTATTTGAAGTATCAGCTAAGCTCTGTTCCCGGAGTATCGGAAGTTGCGAGTATCGGAGGGTTTGTAAAACAATATCAAGTGACTGTTGATCCCGCCAAGCTATTAGCTTATAATATTCCTTTAAGCGACGTTGAAATGGCAATAAAGAAGTCTAACAATGATGTCGGCGGAGAGACAATTGAAATGGGCGAATCAGAATTTATGATAAGAGGGTTGGGATATATAAAATCAATTCAGGATGTAGAAGACATTCCGGTAATGATTAACAAAAAGACGAACACTCCGGTTTATATAAAAGATATTGCTAATGTTGCTTACGGTCCGGAGATGCGAAGAGGTATAGCAGAATCAGACGGTAAAGGAGAAACCGTAGGCGGAATAATAGTTATGCGTTACGGAGAAAATGCTCTTTCAGTAATAGAAGGAGTTAAAAAGAAACTAGCTGAATTAAAGCAAGGACTTCCTCCGGATGTAAAGATTACTGCGGTTTATGATCGTTCCGGTTTGATTGAGAATGCAATTAATACTTTAAAGGATAAATTAATTGAGGAAATACTGATCGTTGCCTTAGTCTGCATTTTATTTCTGATGCATTTCCGGAGTGCATTTGTAGCAATATTTACGCTGCCCACAGCCATATTGATGGCATTCATTGTAATGAAAGCGCAAGGAATAAATGCTAATATCATGTCTCTGGGAGGGATTGCCATTGCCATCGGGGCGATGGTTGACGCAGCAATAATTATGATTGAAAACGCACACAAGCATATCGAACATGATATGTTGAAACCACTGGAACAAAGGCGGGAGCGATGGCAGCTAATTATTGAAGCATCAAAAGAAGTCGGTCCTTCTTTATTCTATTCGCTTCTAGTTATAACAGTTTCATTCATCCCGATATTTACAATGCAAGCACAGGAAGGAAAATTATTTCAACCGCTTGCATTTACAAAGACCTATTCTATGGCTGCTGCTGCAATCTTATCTATTACATTAGTTCCAGTGCTAATGGGTTACTGGATTCGCGGGAATATTAAACCGGAAGAAAAAAATCCAATAAATAAATTTCTCATTAAGATTTATCATCCTGTTGTAAACTTTGTAATCAATCATTGGAAGTCTGTTATTATTACTGCTTTAGTATTAATGGCAATAACCTATTTCCCATATTCACAACTCGGAAGTGAGTTCATGCCGCCGTTATACGAAGGTGATTTGCTTTATATGCCGACAACACTGCCGGGAATTTCAATTACTAAAGCAAAAGAACTGCTTCAGCAGACTGATAAAATAATTGCATCTTTCCCGGAAGTTCATCATGTATTCGGTAAAATAGGAAGGGCTGAAACAGCAACCGATCCAGCCGGTCTTGATATGACGGAAACAACAATCATGCTTAAGCCCGAAAGTGAGTGGCCCGATGGAATGACGGTAAAAAAATTAATTGATCAGCTGAATGATGCAATTCATTTTCCCGGCGTAACTAATTCATGGACAATGCCTATAAAAACCAGAACAGATATGCTAAGCACGGGAATTAAAACACCGGTCGGCATAAAAATATCCGGTCCGAACCTGGATACCTTGCAATCTATCGGTGAAAAAATTGAAGCAGTTATGCGAACAGTACCGGGAACTCTCAGCGCATATGCTGAAAGAACTGTCGGAGGTAATTACGTTGATATAAATATCAATCGTGAGGAAGCTGCAAGGTACGGACTAACAATTCAAGACGTTGAAGACGTAATCCAATCCGCAATGGGCGGAATGAATATAACAACCACTGTTGAAGGATTGGAAAGATTTCCAGTAAATTTAAGATATGGACGCGAACAAAGAGATAATGTAGATGACTTGAAAAGAGTTCTTGTACCAACCCCGACAGGTGCGCAAGTTCCAATGGGGCAGCTAGCGGATTTTATAATACACAAAGGACCAATGGTTATAAAAACCGAAGGCACTAGACCGAATGCATGGGTATATGTTGATCTTAAGACTTCAGATATCGGTACTTATGTTAAAAAGGCGCAAAAAATTGTTGAAGAAAAAATTCATTTGCCAATCGGTTACAGCCTTGTTTGGAGCGGCGAATTTGAGTACATGCAGCATGCAAATCAGCGTTTAATGGTAGTTATTCCGATGACTTTATTTATCATTTTTCTAATTATATACTTAAATACAAGATCATTCATAAAAGTAGCAATCATCTTTTTGGCTGTTCCATTCTCACTCGTAGGTACATTCTGGCTGTTATACATTTTAGGGTACAATTTAAGTATAGCGGTATGGGTTGGAATAATAGCGCTTGCGGGACTTGATGCAGAGACAGGTGTAGTAATGCTTCTTTACCTAGATGTAGCATATAAAGAGTGGAAGGATAATGGGATGATGAGAGGGGTCAAAGATTTGATTGAGGCAATTCATCACGGAGCAGTAAAAAGAGTTCGACCTAAAATTATGACAGCTTCGGTAATAGTAGCCGGTTTAATTCCAATTATGTGGAGCAACGGCGCCGGTGCGGACGTAATGAAGAGAATCGCAGCCCCAATGCTTGGAGGAGTTGTTACATCTGTTCTGATGGAACTTGCTGTTTACCCGGTTATCTATTATCTATGGAAATCTTACGAATTAAAAAAACAAGCTAAACTTGAAGGAAAATTGTTAGAAAATTAAATAAAAAAATGATGTTTTGACGGATGAAAATACTCACATAGAAAATCAGAACAATTCCATATCACATTACCTGTGTCAAATTTTATATAAGTTTTTGCATAGGTAAGTCAACTATAAATTTTAATGGAATTGTAGTGAAATATTTTATAATATCAGTAGTATTAGTATATGCTTTTAATGATAAGGTATTTGCTTCTTCTAATCATATAGCATTTGCAGCTGATACTTTACTATGAATAAAATTTTATTACTTTCTATTATCTTAGTTACAATTACTTTTACATCCGCACAGCAGCTGCATAATGTAAACCAATTATACACAACACTAGCAAACGATTCGACTATTAATTCTTATGTTAGTGACGCCAAACCTCAAGCAATTCGTTATGATTTTTTCATTAGAGATACCACTGTAAACTTTACCGGTGAAAAAGCGAAAGCCATTGCAATCAATGGATCTATTCCGGGTCCAACCTTATATTTTACCGAAGGCGATACAGCTGAAATATATGTTCACAATGAAATGAAAACCGAAACGTCAATTCATTGGCATGGTCTTATTATTCCCAATCAATTTGACGGCGTTCCTTACTTAACTACACCGCCCATCAAACCCGGAAAAACATATTTGTATAAGTTTCCATTAGTGCAAAGCGGAACTTACTGGTATCATTCACACTCAGGACTTCAAGAGCAAAGCGGATTAAACGGCGCATTGATTATTTATAAAAGACAAGAGCCGCCGATGAAAGAATATACATTACTGCTAAATGATTGGACAAATGAAAATCCATACGAGATTGAGCGCTCTTTGCACATGGCAACTGATTGGTATTCTATTCAGAAAGGAAGCGTACAAAGCTACGGCGAAGCTCTCACTCAAGGATATTTCATGACGAAGCTTACAAACGAATGGAAACGAATGCTCTCTATGGACGTAAGCGATGTTTACTATAACGCATTTCATATTAATGGAAAAGTCCAACAAACTTTATCCGATCTTAGACCAGGTGATAAAATAAAACTACGCATTATTAACGGGTCTTCATCTACTTATTTTTGGCTGCAATTTGCCGGAGGTAAAATTACAGTAGTTGCAAGTGACGGAAGCGATGTAGTCCCGGTAGATGTTGACAAAATGATTGTAGGCATAGCTGAAACTTATGATATAATTGTGACAATTCCTGATAATAAATGCTATGAATTCCGTGCTACATCTGAAGACAGAACTCACCATACTTCGCTCTGGCTCGGAACCGGAGAAAAGGTATCTGCTCCTACTCTTCCAACATTGGAATATTTTGAGGGGATGAAGATGATGAATGATATGATGAATATGGACGGAACTATGAATAATATGGGCATGCAGATGAGCTTGCAGAAAATGGATATGAATACGGTCATGTATCCTGAAAATTTAGACACGATTTCTACCCTTAATTATACAATGCTTAAAGCTCCTTTTAAAACTACATTGCCTAATGGACCAACAAAAGTACTGCACTTCAATCTAACCGGAAATATGAACCGTTATGTCTGGAGTATAAATAATAAAACTCTTTCCGAATCAGATAAAATATTAATTAAAAAAGGAGAGAACATAAAAATTATTTTATATAATGGTACGATGATGAGACATCCAATGCATCTTCACGGACATTTTTTTAGAGTGTTGAATGGGCATGGGGATTATGATCCATTAAAAAATGTGCTGGATATAATGCCGATGGAAACCGATACAATCGAGTTTGCTGCGCGATATTACGGCGATTGGTTTTTTCATTGCCACATTCTTTATCACATGATGAGCGGTATGGGAAGAGTATTCAGCTATGAAAATTCTCCTCCGAATCCTGAAATACCTGATCCTAAAAGTGCCTTAGAGCATTTTTATAGTGATGATAGAATGTTTCACCCGATGGCAAGAGCTGGCTTAGAAAGCAATGGAAGCGATGGCGAAATAATGCTTGCTAATACACGTTACCAATTTCAGGTTGAGTGGCATCTTGGCATAAATGATATGATGGGTTATGAAACCGAAAGTCATTTCGGAAGATATTTAGACCAAATGCAGTGGTTGTTTCCTTATATAGGCTGGGATATCCGATATAAGAAGGCTAGCTCGCAAGTCAAAAATTTGTTTGGACAGAGCAGCAACTTAGATAATAAGAAAGTATTTTGCGCTGGTGTTCAATATACCTTACCGTTATTGATAATTGCTGATACAAGGCTTGATTCGGAAGGCAAGTTAAGAATTCAATTAATGAGAGAAGATATTCCTATTACTGCACGTCTTCGTTTAAATTTTATGGTCAATAGCGATAAAGAAAGTATGGCAGGATTAAGGTATATAATCACAAAGTATTTCGGTATTTCGACCCATTACGACAGCGATATGGGTTTTGGAGCCGGAATAACCTTGAATTATTGAGCAAATTTTTGACATAATCGATAGAATAAATAATATTTAAATTAGAATTCAAATTAAATTCTTTAAAAAAAATTAAATTTCTTTAAATAATAAATTATTTCCCCAATGAAAAACTTCATTTATAAGCAACAATCTGACTATTTCCCTGGCACTAATCTTTCTATACAAGTCTAAAATAAGATTACAAATAATTTCAAAGGAAGTTATTTAATTAAAAAACACTAAATATATACGGAGTACTCAAAATGTCAAACAAAATGCAACCCTGTTTCACTGTAAAAACAAATATAATGAGAATATTGTTCCTGACTTTTGTAGTTCTTTCTGCTGCTGCTTCTTTGGCGATGGCACAGGATTCTACAAAAAGTAAAAGCGCACAACATGAAATGAAAACTGATACAGTTATGAAAATGGACGGCAATATGAAGATGAGTAAGAAAGACAATCATTCATCCCCAATGGCATACAAGGGAGTGATTGATCTGAAGTCCATTGATGAAAATAAAGATGGTAAGGTGTATCAATGCCCGATGGATTTTAATGTTTTATCCGATAAACCCGGAATCGATCCAAAATGCGGCATGAAGCTAAAAGAAGTTTCGCTAAATGAAGCAAAACGTAATCTTACTAAACATGGCTATAAAGTAAAATAAATTATTTAATATAGATTTTCTGTTTGTGTAAGAAAATATAAATATCTTAGACAAGAGAAATTTGTATTAAACATATATTCTAAATTAAATATTAATCGGATATTAACATGATTGGAAATGTATTAATTATTTTAGCACTAGTGGCTGCGTTGCTAAGTGTTTTTAAATATTATCAAGCATCAAAGGAAAATAAAAGCGCTCTTTCATTTGCAAGATATGCGTATCACGCCTGCGCAACTCTTGTTATTATGGCTAGCCTGTTTTTTCTTTTTATAATCGTCACGCATCAGTATCAATACAAATACGTATTTGATTATAGCAGCGCAAATTTATCACCCGGACTTTTAATTTCAACTTTTTATGCCGGGCAGGAAGGCAGCTTTCTTTTATGGCTGTTACTTGGGGTTATTATTGGAATAATTCTTCAAAATTACACTTCCAAGAAGCAAGATTTAGAACCCACTTTTATGATGATATACTCTCTAATTATTGTTTTTTTAATTGTTATGGTCACTCCTTTCTTTAAAAGCCCGTTTAATTTTATTTGGGCTGAAATGAATTATATTGACGTAAAATATATTAATCAATCACTTTTCAATTTGCCTTTTTTACAGAATTTCATCTTTACCGATTCCAAATCAAATCAATCCTTCGTACAAATGGGATCTGATCTTTATGCTTCTCTGCAATCCAACGGAATCGCTATTGGTGATTTTTTGATTAAAGGAAAGGGACTTAATCCTCTTTTACAGAATTTTTGGATGGAAGTACATCCTCCAATATTGTTTCTAGGATTTGCCCTCTCTGCGGTTCCTTTTACTTTTGCTGTTTCAGCTTTAATAAGAAATAAATATAACCTCTGGGTTAAATTAGCGCTGCCCTGGACAATTGCTGCAACAGTTGTTTTAGGTCTCGGATTAATGATCGGCGGATATTGGGCATACGGAGTTCTCGGCTGGGGCGGCTTTTGGGGATGGGATCCGGTAGAAAATGCAAGCTTAATTCCGTGGATTTTAGGTGTTGCACTTATACATACTTTATTGATTCAAAAACAAACTCAAACTTCAGAGAAATTGGGTCGTTTTGCCAAAACAAATCTTGCCCTATCAGCCTTAATGTTTATCCTGGTTATTTACAGCACTTTCTTAACCAGAAGCGGAATCCTTTCAAAAGCTTCAGTCCATTCATTTGAGGATCCAGGCACTGCAGTTTATATTTATTTAATTATGTTTATTCTTACTTTCACTTTAATCGGAATCGGCGGCATTTTTTATCGAAGAAAATCTTTAACAACTTCAAACGATATAAAAGGAAATTTACTATCAAGGGAAAGCGGATTATTTTATGGTTCTCTTCTTCTAATAGCATCTGCTATTGTAGTTTTTACCGGAACGTCCGCCCCGATAATCGGTGAGTCTGTTGAGACAAGTTTCTATAATAAAATGAACCTTCCTTTAGTGATTATAATGAGTTTATTAATTGATTTAAGTTTATTATTAAGGTGGAATGAAAACAACAAAAAAATCTATTCTAAAAGTTTAATCCTCCCTGTAATAATTTCTGTTGTAATTACTTTCCTAGTATTTTTAACCTTAGGCTTAAGTAATTCACAATTAATAATATTTCTCTTCTCAATAATATTTACAATAGTAGTTAATATTCAAATACTTTTTAGGGTTTTGAGAAATGGGATTTATTTCTGGGGAGGGCATTTGGCTCATATCGGATTCGCACTTTTCTTATTCGGAGTTTTAACTTCAAGCGTATTAAGCAAATCAAAGGAAATAGATCTACCGAGAGGCGTTAAAACACATGTCCTAGATTATAATTTAACCTTTGTCGGAGCAAAGCCAGCAGCAAGTGGAAATAAATATGCTTTTGATATAAACGTTGAAGGGAAAAATAATACATATACTGCATCGCCAATCATGTTTATTTCGGACTTTAACAATGAATTGATGAGAGAGCCGTATATATTAGAAGGCATTTCGCGTGATTTATATTTTTCTCCGATAGCTTATACCGATAAAAGCCTAGATAATAATATAAAAGCAGGACATACTTCATTAAAAAATCAGAATAATGATTCTGCATATAACCCCGAAGAGGTTTTAACAGTCGAAATAAGCAGAAAACCATTTATAAGCTTTGTTTGGATTGGAGTAGCGATTATGTCAATGGGCTTTCTTATCGTTGTTTTAAGAAGGAATAAAGAAAATAAAATTTTAAATATTTAACGCATATAACTGATTTTTATATCTAACTAATTTCCTAAAAAATATGAGGTTGATTTATGAAATACTTAATAGGAGCGGGTTCTGTAATAGCAGTTTTTATTATTGGGTATCTTATTTTCATTTATTCCGGAATATATGATATAAGCGCATTGGTTCCGCACGACAAGCTTACCTTATGGATGATGAATACAGTAAGAGACAATTCAATTGAGCACAATGCTAAGAACAATATTAATACGCCGAATCTTTCTGATACGTCTTTAATCAAGATGGGTTTTATTCACTATAGAGAAATGTGCGTTGGTTGTCATGGCGGTCCCGGGATAGAACGCAGTGAAATCGGGCAAGGTCTTTATCCAAAGGCGCCTTCCCTTGCACGAGCTGCAAAAGATTGGACTCCGCAGCAGCTTTTTTGGATAACTAAAAACGGCTTAAAGATGACAGGCATGCCTGCATTCGCACCAACACATTCGGATGAAATGATTTGGGCAATCGTAGCATTTACAAAGAAACTTCCAACATTAACAAAGGAACAATATCAAACTCTTGATAATGAAACAAAAGGCGAAAGTGATGAATGAAAGAACTAAAGAAAGCATCATATTTCCATACTCAATAGATATTATTTATAAGCATAAATGATTAATCCCTTTTTCATTCCTTTGCTCGATTGAGTATCCTTTGATATCTGTGTAGCTTAATAAAGAAAAGCTAGCATTAATTCGTTATAATTATAAAATAGGAGCTCAATTAAAATGAATACGAAAAACAATAAATCCCTTTTAGTCGCATTTGTCATTGTAGTAATTCTTTTCTTATTCTTTGGCGGTTGGGGAATGTCAGGTGGAATGATGAGCGGCGGGATGAATAATGGAATGAATGGAAGCGGTTGGATAAGTGGGCGCAGTTGGATGTGGGCACCTACTTTAATCACTCTCTTTCTTGGTATTGCACTCGGTTGGGCAATCTTTAAAAAGAAGGATTGAGCAAGCTGCAACTAGAACAAGCCATTATTGGACAGAAGAAAAAAACCTTTAAACTTGCATTACTGTAAAACATGATTAATAACATTTAACAATGAACGGATAAGCATGAACAAAGACCCGGTGAAAAGCAGTCTGCTTAAAGCTGCACCGCGGCTAATACAAATCTTGCGTGTACTCGCCAGGCACAAGTTCCTGAGAGCCCTGATCGGCAAGAATCATTGGCCGCCGCCGAAAGAGGTGCGAGAAACCCTTGAGGAACTTGGGTTAACTTTCCTCAAATTTGGTCAAGTGCTTGCGATGCGGCGCGATCTACTTCCGGATGCCTATATTGATGAATTAGAATTACTACACGATCATTTACCGCCGATGGACATCAAAATAGTGCGCGCTACAGTGAAAACTGAGCTGGGTGTCCCAATGACGGAGTTGTTTTCGTCATTTATTGAAACTCCCCTAGCTGCCGCCACCATAGCGCAAGTGCATGAGGCAACAATGCACAACGGGCGTCATGTAGCAGTGAAAGTTCAGAGACCAGGACTTGAAGCAATTATCACAACAGATATCGCAGCGCTAACTTACCTGGTAAATTTAGGTGAAAAGCTTTTTCCGAATCTACGGGCACTTGACCTCCCTGTTGTCGTGAAAGAATTTGCCGAAACTCTAAATCGGGAAATCGATTTCAGTCACGAAGCGCGCTCCATAGTACTTTTTCGCACTGCTTTGTCAGATGTCCCCGATCTCTGGATTCCGGATGTTGTCTCTGAGTACTCGAGGAAAACCGTACTCACTATGGAGTACTCTGCCGGCGAACGAGTGGATCTTTACGCCAAGCAGCATCCGGAAGCGATGCTGCGGTTGATTGACACTTTGGTAAAACTAATGTTACAATCGATATTCGAAGAAGGGTTATTTCACGCAGATCCGCATCCCGGCAATGTCTTCGTTCTGCCGGATGGGCGGCTTTCGCTTCTCGATTTCGGAATGACCGGCAACCTTGACGAACCGATGCGCGAATCGCTGATACTCCTGCTCGAAGCTGTTGTCAAAGGCGATGCGAAGGCAGCCACCGAAGCTTATCTAGAAATGGCATCGGGAAACGAAGAAGTCAACCATGCTTCGCTACTGGCGGACATCAAGACAACCCTCTATGAAATTCACAAAAGCGGGGATGAGAATGTTTCAATCGGAGATGCTTTCGAATCTCTTCTGCATGCGGGAAGTCGGAATGGAGTACATAATCCAGGAGAATTTTTCTTACTGACTCGTGCATTCGTCATCCTGGAATCTCTGATGAACGAACTAGCACCTGAGCATAACTGTATGGAATCGTTCCGTCAAGAGATCTCACGCCTTACGACACAGCATTTTTCACTGGAGCATATAAAGGAAAAAACCACTAAACTTGCGCGGGAAATGGAACGCTTGATAAACGATGCACCCGGAGATACGCGGCGCATCCTTCGTCGTATTGCTGAAGGCAACCTGGGACGACTACCGAGTTTGGAAGCCCTGGGAAGTCGTTTAAGTCTTAATCTCGGAAGGCTTACAGGTTCCATCGCTTTTGCGGCTCTAGTCATCGGCGGATCAATGCTTTTAATGACTCCAATGAGCAACTGGCATGATACGCTCGGTGAAACAATGGTTATCTGCGGAATTGCAGGCATGATCATTACCGGCATTGGCGCATTGCGTCGTGGTCATGTCCAACATTGAAAAGATTGCCCTTTTAATACATTTGAAAATCTATAATTTAAATTTTGATCTATATAATAATTAACTTTAACTAAAATAAACTAAATGATTGGAGAATCTAAAATGAAAACGCAAAACTCTCTTTGTAAACTGTTGAAAAAAACTGCCTATCCAGTAAGCAGGTTAGTTACTATTTTTGGGGGAATAATAGTATTGTTTATCTTTAACAGTTCATTTCTACTTGCTCAAAATAATATGGGCTTAAAGATGACAGGCATGC
>JAJYOQ010000290.1 GCA_021796135.1 Bacteroidota bacterium | reverse complement strand
TCGTAACCTAATTGTTTAAACTGAAAGCTAAGATTCTTAGCATCGGTAATATTCGTAAAATCTCCCGCCTGCACTTTATAGAAAGGCGGATCAAATATTATATATATGTCATTTCTTCCGGTTTTTGAGCTTATATCAGTTCTCATACTATCAGCATCATTAAGATTGTCGCTGGTAAATGCTAAAACACGATAACCCGGTTCTGTTTTAGAGACAGTTCTTAAATTTGAAGTATCAGGTTTAGATTCATAATTAAACCAGATAGGATTTTTATTACTTGAGGAGTCAGATTTAACTGCGGGTAAATTTAATTTAGTCCTATAATTAGTAAGATCAAAATTTTCTGCATACTCTACCCTTAAAGTGTCAATTTTCTTGGTTTTGTTAATAGACGATGATTCCTGGTATCTTGAACCGACAGAAGTTCCGCAGGAAATAAAAATAAGCGGGAAAACGAGGGAAATAGTGAGATATTTTAAATATTTAAGCATTTTCAATTTATATATATTAATTATTTTTTTTATTCTAATATAATTGAAACTAAAGATTCAAAAAAATAGATTACTTCATTTCTTAAATCCAAATACCTCTCATAGCCGTAAAATGTTGTTTAAAAAGAATATATTTCGTAAATTTGCGGCAACAATATTATAAAATACCAAATGTCAGTAAAAAAACTAAAAATTCTGTTTGTAACTTCAGAAGTAGTTCCTTTCATGAAAACCGGTGGTTTAGCTGACGTTTCAGCAGCTTTGCCTCAAATGCTTTCCGAAATGGGACACGAAGTTAGAATTATTGTCCCAAAATACGGTGCCGTAGATACAAGAAAATATAAAATCCATGAAGTTGTCAGACTAAAAGATTTACATCTGGATATTGGCGGAAAGGATGTAGTTTATTCACTGCAATCATGTTTTTTGCCGGGTCAAAAGATACGAGTACAGATTTATTTTCTTGATAATCAGGAATACTTTGGCAGCCGGAATAGTCTATATGTTGATCCAATAACCGGAAATGATTATCCTGATAATGATGAAAGGTTTATCTTATTAGCCAGAGCGGTTTTTGAATTAATATCCAAACTAGGCTGGATTCCCGATATAATTCATTCAAATGACTGGCAAGGAGGATTAGTTCCTGCTTATCTGAAGACAATTTTTAAAGATAATCCCTTATTCACTGCTTTCAAGACATTATTTACAATTCATAATCTTGCATATCAAGGAGAATTTCCTAAATCTACTTTTCACAAAACCGGTTTACCCGAAGAATTAAATTCAGAAAAAGGTTTAGAAATTTACGGCAAGATTAATTTTATGAAATCAGGGCTTTTATACGCTGATGTAATAAATACCGTAAGTGAAACTTATTCAAATGAAATAAGAACAGATGATGAGTTAGGAGCAGGATTAAAAAATGTACTGGCAAAACGGAAAAATGATCTTTTCGGCATAATCAACGGAATTGACCCAAAAGTTTGGAATCCCGAAAAGGATAAGTTCTTAATTAAAAAATATTCGGCAAAAACCCTTGAATTAAAAGAAGAAAACAAGATTGAACTCACCAGAAAATTTGGTTTTGAGTACAATGAAAATATTCCTGTTTTCGGTATGATTTCGAGACTATATGCTGCAAAGGGTTATGATTTATTAACCGAGGCATTCCCTGAGCTTATGAAATTAAATCTTCAGTTGATATTACTAGGAACAGGAGATAAAAAATTCCATAATTTCTTTGACAAAATGAGTAAAAAATATCCGTCAAAATTTGCATGCTACATCGGATTCAATGACGAATTAGCTCATTTAATCGAAGGCGGATCAGACGTATTTCTAATGCCTTCCAGATACGAGCCATGCGGGTTAAATCAGATGTACAGTCTGGCATATGGTACGGTTCCTCTTGTAAGAGAGACCGGCGGACTAGCTGACACCGTAATTAAATACAACGAAAAGACAGAAGAGGGAAATGGTTTAGTATTTAAACAATATGAAGCAGAAGCATTAGTAAAAGAAGTTAAGAGGGCATTAAAGCTATTTGAAGATAAAAAAGTTTGGCATAAGATAATGCGCAACGGAATGAAGAGTGACTTCACATGGAACTCCTCAGCTAAAAAATATATTGATTTATACAGAAAAATACTGAACCACGAATAGATGTTGAATGCCGCTGTCTTTTTAGATCGAGATGGAACCATTAATGAGGATCCCGGTTATCTGGGCGATCCTAATAATGTGAAATTACTTCCGGGAATAGGCGAAGCGCTTTCATTTTTAAAAAATACCCTTAAATTCAAACTAATAGTCATTTCAAATCAGTCCGGAATAGCAAGGGGTATTCTTACAAAAGAGATGGTTGAGTCGGTTAATGACAAAATAAATGAACTGCTTTCCGGCTTTAATGTACAAATAGATGCTTTCTTTTATTGTCCTGCTCATCCTGAATTCAGCAGCGAATCTGAATGCTCATGCAGAAAGCCCTCTGCCGAGCTTGTATTCCAAGCTGCCGAAAAATATAATATAGACCTGGGTAAATCTTATTTCGTCGGAGATATGATTACCGATATTCAGTGCGGCATCAATGCCGGGTTAAAAACAATACTAGTAAAAACCGGTTATGGTGCAGAAAGTTTTTCTATCTTGAAAAAGCAAAATATATTTGCGACTTTTGTAGCCGAAAATATAAAAGAAGTTTCCACCTTTATTCAAAAAGATTTTATCGGAGATAAATAATTGTTCAAACAAAAAGTTCTTCTCATTATTGCAGGGGTGTTCTCAGTAATTTTCATCTCTTGCAGTCAAAATCCAACTGCAATCGGATCCGGTTTACTAAACGGAGATTTTCAGAATGTTCAAACTTTAAATTCTGTTACAGATTCTTTAAAGCAAACCTCATCATACTTTAAGCAAAGTATCCCATTATCAATTTCATCGTATTTATTTTTAGGCAAAAAAAATAATGTACAAGGATCGGTGCTTATAAAGTTTTTAATGACATTACCTGATTCCATTAATCAAGCGTTAATTGCAAATACTGCCCAGGTGATAAGTTCAGTAGTTACATTCCCGGGCGGATATGTTTATGGTGACAGTACCGCCTCCATGGATTTCAACGTTTATAAAATCAATAATTCCTGGAATGTTACTAATTATACGGCAGATAATTTGCCGTCATTAAGTTATACTCCAACAGATTTAAGTTCTAACAGACATGTAACCGATACTTTAACCACATTTAATCTTTCTAATGCTTTAACAACTCAATGGGCAATTGCGGCAGCGGATTCGGCTGACTCAACTATTTATGGTATATATTTATTACCTACATCGGGTTCTCAAAAGATTATTGGTTTTTCCAACTCAACCTCAATAACACCGCAAATAAACCTACAAATGATTATACAAAAAGCAGGTTCTTATATAGATACCGTAAACATATATCCTTTGCAAGATGTAAGCGCTATCAGCGGCAGTCTTCCAAAGGTCAGCACCGAAGATATAGTTGTACAGGCAGGGTTAGAGATAAACTCACGATTATGGTTTGACATTTCTAAAATTCCCGCAGGCGCAGTAATAAACCATGCTGATTTGATACTAACGCCGGATTCAACATATCAATTATTCGGGAACACATTTTATAATACATTGGTAGCCTCAATGCTAAAAGATAGTGCATCCGCACTAATAGATTCATCTTCAAGCAATTTTTACGGACAACTTTTACCATTCAGCAACGGGCAATATTCCGGAAATATTACTACAATAGTACAGCATTGGATTTCTGCTAATTCCAATCAGGGGTTAATACTTGAGGCAGACGGAAATTTATTAGGGTTAGAACTTTATGCATTAAAAGGAAGCAATGCAGTAAACATTCAGTCGCGTCCTCAACTTAGAATAACCTATTCATTAAGAAAGTAATTATGACCAAATACATCAAAATAATTTCTTCAGTAATTATTCTGTTTTCCATAAATATATTTTCTCAGAACAATTCAATTTATTCTAAATTGGGTATTGGTGACATGGTCTATTCATATTCTGCCAGAAGTCTGGGAATGGGGCAATTAGGAAATGCAGATGCGGTACCGGATTTTGTAAATACATTAAATCCTGCTACATGGATGCGAATAAATAAGACACGATTTGAGATAGGCGTTGATTATACAGGACTAATGCAAAGCAGCAACTCACAAAGTTCATATACCGGCAAAGCTGAATTCAGAGGTTTTACTTTAGCATTTCCCGTCAGCAGCAATTATGGAATCGGAATAGCTATGGGATTAGTTCCTTATTCAAGAGTTAGTTATGATGTTGCATCCAATTATAGTTCTCCAGCAACAAATGTTTCGAACTATCAAGTAAGCTATATAGGATCAGGCGGATTATCAAAAACTTTTATAGGAACTTCCTTCAAATTTCCATTCGGACTTGCATTAGGAGCTACTATGGATTATTATTTCGGTAATATTTCATATTCTTCACAAGTTAATTTCGCCAGTTCATCCGATGTATCAACTAATTATCAAAAAAATTATAATCCAAACGGATTAGGAACTACAATCGGATTAATTAGTCCGGACTTTTCACCGTTATTTAAGTCTAAGTCAATTGCAGACGTAAGACTCGGGCTTTCTTTAAGTTACATCTCTCCATTAAGCACAGACACAATTGCTACTTCAAATAATATTATATCTACAGATACTGTTGCTACTGGGACGGCACAAATGAAAATCCCTATCAGAATTTCCGGCGGATTAAGCTTTGTTTTAAATGAAAAATATTTATTTACTCTGGATTATCTTAGTCAGGCATGGCAGAATTATTCATTCGGAAACATTAAATCCCAGTATTTACAAAATGCATATAAAATTAGTGCAGGATTTGAATACAGACCACTTCCCGATAATAATGCCGGTTTTTCTAAAAACATAATATGGCGAGCCGGTTTAAGTTATGAACAAACTCCTTTTATACTAGATTATACCAGTATTTATCAATATTCAGTATCAGGCGGAGTTTCTCTTCCGCTAAGTTATCAAAACACAATTGATATTGGACTGCAGTATTCGACAAGAGGGAAGTCAACCTCCGATTTAGTAAAAGAAAATTCCTTTAGGGCAGATTTTAGTTTAAGTCTGGGGCAGTTATGGTTCAGCAGAAGCGAAAGGTATTAAAATTTAATTTATAACTTTTTTAATGAAAGATTTATGTTTGAAAATTTAAAAAAAGATAAAGAAGTATTTGATGTTTTGAAATCAGAGACAAGGCGTCAAAATGAAAACTTAGAATTAATAGCATCGGAGAATTTTGTCAGCCAGGCAGTATTAGAAGCGGCAGGATCAGTACTGACAAATAAATATGCAGAAGGTTATCCAGGCAAAAGATATTACGGCGGATGCGAATATGTAGATATAGCCGAGAATATAGCGCGTGAAAGATTACGAAAGTTATTTAACGCAGAATATGTAAATGTTCAGCCGCACAGCGGTTCGCAAGCGAATATGGCAGTTCTGATGACACTTCTAAAACCCGGAGATAAATTTCTCGGATTAAGTTTAGCGCACGGCGGGCATTTAACCCACGGTTCACCGGTTAATTTCTCGGCTATATCT
>JAJYOQ010000289.1 GCA_021796135.1 Bacteroidota bacterium | reverse complement strand
TCCCGCAAAAATAAGTATCAGCATCTTGCCGCACGGTTCGCGGCTAAAGAAGCAATTTACAAAGCGCTTTCATCCGATACTGACAAAGTTTACAGCTGGCAAGACATCGAAATATTTAACGAAGTGAACGGTTTGCCGAAAGTGAAATTCTACGGCGAACTGAAAGATTACCTCAACGACGGCAAAGAAATAAAAATCTCCATGAGCCATTCCGATAACTACGTTACATGCGTAGCGATAGTCTATTCGACAAAAAATTCCGGATGAGTCCGGGCAGAAAATATTCCTCAAAAATTACTACCATAGAAATTCTTCTTCTTTCTTAACTCATAAACAGTGTGTCGGGGTCCAAGTTCGATGCTTCAATATCTTTGAAGTATTTAACTGTACCAACTTTCAATTCATAAGTAGAAGCATCGTCGCAGACAATTATACCTTTCGGATGAAGCTGTAACGCGCTTACAGTCCACATGTGATTCACACCTTCTTCCACAACTTTTGCAAGAGCTCTCGCTTTGCTCAACCCGCTAATGATAAGCATAACTTCATTGGCATCGAGAACTGTTTTGACGCCGACCGTTAATGCCGTCTTTGGAACTTTATCAATTTTATTATCGAAGAATCTTGAGTTGGCAACAATTGTATCCATCGTAAGAGATTTTACTCTTGTTAGCGAACCTAACGAAGAACCAGGTTCGTTAAAAGCAATGTGTCCATCTGGACCAATACCGCCGATAAAAAGTTTAATGCCACCGGAGTCTGCGATTTTCTTTTCGTAAGACGCGCATTCTTTATCAAGGTCTTTGGCATTGCCGTCGAGAATGTTTACGAACTTTTTGTCTATGTCAATATGTTTGAACAAATTATTCCACATGAAAGAGTGATAGCTTTCAGGATGATCTTCCGGCAGACCTACATATTCGTCCATGTTAAAAGTGGTTACATACTTAAATGAAATTTTGCCTTTGCGGTTTAGCTTTATCAGTTCTTGATACATCCCAAGCGGGGAAGTGCCGGTCGGCAAACCAAGCACAAATCTTTTTTTGGCAGAAGGTTTGAACTCAAGAATTCTTTTGGCTACATAATTTGCAGCCCACTTAGAAACCAACGAATAATCCGGTTGGATAATTAGACGCATATAAGCTCCTTAACTGTTCCACACTGATATGTAATTAACAAACTTGCATGAATTATCCACCACCCAACTAGGTAGAAATACTCGAGTTAAAAATCGAACTTGGTTACTTCCTTGTCATCAATGAACACCCTGACCTGGTACTTATAATCAGTCGTAACTTTTCCATCGTAGCCTATAGTTGTAAACGGTGTACGGTAGCCCGCCATTTTAATTTTTTTGCCTTGGTATGTGCCGTCTTTCTCAAAGTTGTTGCTGAATAATCCGAAATAATCATCCGTCACTTCCGTATCATTGATAACGCAGACAAAAGTATTGAGTATGGGTTTCTTGATGACTGAGACTCTCCAGGCAGGGCCGTCTTCTGTTGCTTTGTACAAAGTGAATTGAGAAGAGGAACATGCAACTAAAATAAAGGCAAGTACAACGATGAGAAATGATTTCATTTATCCTCCGGTAAATTACTTAATTGCCAATAAATATTTAATCAAAATTATTTCGTATAAATATTCTTCCCTTTACTATCTCTGGCACTGAACTACATTTAGAGAGCAACTAACTTTTACAGCCTGCCTCGCTACAACGCGAGCGCAACTTTATAATTACACAAACCTGTCCCCATGAGCTATGGCCATATCGGGATACCGCACTGAAATAAGTTTACCCCGCTCTGCGGGGCTGTCCGTGTTGATTGGGCGGGAGGCATTTAAAAACAAAATCTTTATTATTAACTACATTTAGTACCAACAAAACCTTTATGGCAAATGACAGCGCGCTATGTACATGGCTTTTACTCGTATTAAAAACTATTTATTAAAAATAAATTCAGAATATCTCACGCCACCAAGGCACATAAAAAAGCGGCATGTAATCATGCCAACCAAAGAAAAAAGAGAAGAGAACATGAATAACTGGTGACATCAGTACTATTAAAGGTACAAAAAATAATAATTCACGTTTAGTCATACGCAATACAAACGGTGGTAATATAAATGTAATCAGTGCGGGAACCCCATAGAATATCCACCAAGGTAACCCTTTCCCATAAGTAATTCTAGCGAATGTCATTCCTCCGACAACAGCAATAACTGATAATAATATTATCTTAAAAATTGGTTGTTTTGGGCGCTTTCGCATTATGAAAAGTAGAACCAACACAAATACAATTAATGCAACAAGCATGTAAACAAAAAATATTCCTATGTCATTCATACAATCAATATCCTAATTAAGTGGTTTATAAATTTATTAGAATTATTATCTGAAAGATTAAGCTAGTCAAACCTATTATTCCGATAGAAAAGAAATCCTTGATAAATATATTTCGCTTTTTTCTTAAAATTCTTTTTCTGAAAAGGAGTAATTCAATAAAGGGTAATAGTGCCAAGAAACAATAGCCGTAAAATGTTGTTGGTTTATATAAGTCGTTCCATGCCCCGCGAATTAATCCAAAAAAGATATAATCAAAAATAACAGAGCTAATTAACATAACTAATGATGTCAAAACACTTCCAACTAAAATATTTCTACCATTATAACGAACTAAACACAAGTAAATTCCCAAACCCCAAAACAATGGCATAATTGTTAGCATAATTGCAATACCAAAATTGGCATTCACACTCCATGGATACCACAATATGATATTTCCAGTCCAATATAAAGCGAAGCCAATTGTCAGATTATATAATAGCCACTTTTTCATGTTCTTGTGAATCATTTGTTCTTTAGTTTTGTGCATAACGGCGTCCGCCTTGATTGGCTGGTTAGGGCTTTATTTAAATCTTTTCTAAAATAATTACTTACCATTTTTAGTCACGGGTTTTAAAAGTAAATCTTGGAAATCATAACTAAAATCTGTTGCCGGTGATACTGCTTTCATTTTTACTTGATCAATACCGCCATCTGGATTCAGCGCAAATGTAATATATGCATCTGCTCGTAATTCGGAATCATTCCAGCGAATAATAAAGGTATCATATTGAAAATGCTCGAGTGTCCCTATAAGTAACGGTGTATGTGAGAAACTTATTATAAGTTTACCATCCTTTAATTCTATTTTTACATCACCATACCATGCATCCGTGAAAGTACCCGTATATTTCTCAAGAGCTAATGATGGATGTGATTCAGTATTTCGCTTCATAGTTGATTGTGAGACTTCATTATTGTTTAAGGAATCAATTCTTGCAACATGTAACTTATATGCACTAATATAATCTTCTGGTTGTGCATTAAGAAAATAATCCATTATATAATCAGTAATAACATCACATGCGTAGGTTTCTTGATTTGTTAAAACTGCTATACCAAGTTTTATTTCTGGAATCATTGCAACTTCTGAAATATACCCGGGTAGTCCACCATAATGCCTAATCAGTTTTCTACCCCTATAATCACTAACACCAAAACCAAGTGCATAACCTTTAAAGTTTTCTTTTGTATATGATAATTCTTTTGGAGGTTCAGATATCTGTCTTGGTGTTATCATTCGCCATAATTCTCTAGTAGTGTTGGGAATAAATATTTTTGAACCATTTGAAACCTTTCCCGAATCGAGCTGACACAATAACCATTTAGCCATATCAGTTGCACACGAATTAATACCACCGGCCGGATTAATAGTGTCTGCGTCATCTGGATTAATTTTTTTAAGAGCTCCGTTAATTTTTGCATGTGGTAAGGCTACATTTTCTTTTTTAGTTATAGAAGAGAGATAAGCGTTACTGTTTTTCATACCAATCTTTGAGAGAATATGATTTGTGATAAAATCCTCCCAAGGCTCATTACTTACCGCTTCAATTACAGCCCCAGCTACAAGATAAAGAACATTATCATATGCGTAAGCACTTCTAAAACTTGTTTTCAGAGGAATATATTGAAGGCGAGATATTATTTCTTTTCGTGTATATGATGATTTTGGCCACCACAATAAATCACCAGCACCTAAACCTAATCCACTGCGGTGTACAAGTAAATCACGAATAGTAATATTGCTTGTTACATATGGATCAGATAGACGAAACCAAGGAAGATACTTTATAACTAAGTCGTCCCATTGGAGTTTACCTTCTTCAACCAGTATTCCAAGTGCTGTTGCGGTAAATGCTTTTGTGTTGGAGCCAATAGAGAATAAAGTTTTTTCATCAACTAATTTATTCGATTCAATACTTCGTGCACCATACCCCTTAGCCAGTAATAATGTATCTCTGTAAACAATTGATATTGAAATACCGGGTGTTTCAAATTGTTTAATAATTGATTCAACATAAGAATCGAAATTATTTGGCATCTTTAATTGGGCGTATGAATTGAATATTGAAATAAATATAAAAGCTACAGCTATTTGAAAGAAATTTTTTGTTTTCATAAGACAATTCCTCAAAAATGCCCTAACGACGTTGTTTTTAAGCCGCCGCCCAACAATTTACCCCGCGTCTTTTGCGGGGCAGCAATGCAGTTTTGAAAACTAATGCTAATAAGTTTGCATATACTTTTTTAATGCAACCTACCTTATAGAGCTACTAATTTTTACAACGTAACTTTATAACCACACAAATGCCGCACATTTTAAAGCGGACGGCTTGAAGAACTTGTTAGGCAATTATTATGGATATTGTTTCAGTATAATTAAACCTTATAAAAAGAACACAATCCATTATCTCGACATTGCTAATAAACTTATAACATATTCAGCATAGGGTCCCATGGCGGAAGCATTGATGCTTTTGTATTATAAATTTCGAGTAATTCTTTTGGGATATATTTCTTATTAACAACTATTACTTGAACAAATTGATTGAACCAATCATCAAGCATGTATAAGTATCCTTCCTTTCCTTTAGACACACCCCAAGAGTTTTCCACAAGCCACTTCTTTACTTTTCCATCAAGGATGTCGATTCCAGTGAATACCATGTTATGTGTTGGAGAACAAGAATATGATTCGAAAAGCCCTTCACGCGACATTTTAAAATCCATCCCATAAAGTGATTCGAAGTCATAAAGGTTAGAAGTCATTAATCCGCTCTCAAAATTTGATTGTTGTTCAACATCGCAACCAAACCATACTGCATTACTGTCTAATAATGATTTCACAGCGATCTCTTTCATCGTCTCGAGTGGACAATTAACAAAATACATATTCTGTTCACTGCTAACAATTCGGTTAAGATCTATTTCATATTTTTTGTTGAATGCCAAAGTTGGGATAGAATATATTGGATAGAATTCCTCTAATTTATCTACAACAAATTCATCAAAGAATTGGCGAGGCGTATAAGTTTTCGAAAAAGATAGTTTCTTGTGAATCATTTCATAACGCCAAGTAAACTCTTTTGGAGGCAAGCCAAAATTAATTACAAGAATTCTAAATATATCTTTTAATTAATCTTAGAAATCCACCGTCTTAGACGGTGGTGATGTTCTGTCGGCTTTGCCTGCAAAATATTAAATTGCAGTATGAGCAAATATAAGAAGTTATC
>JAJYOQ010000288.1:4840-5625 GCA_021796135.1 Bacteroidota bacterium | reverse complement strand
AGTAGTTGCTTGTAAACCTTTCAAGAGATAAATAAATGAAATATCTGATAACTGGAGGATGTGGATTTGCTGGAAGTAATTTAGGCGCTGAGTTGCTAAAAAATGGGCATGAATTAATTATTCTTGATAATCTTTATAGATATGGAAGTGATGACAACCTGAAATGGTTGAGAGCGCAGGGCAAATTGACTTTTTTTCATGCTGACGTTAGAAATTTTAATGATATTGACAAAATAATACGTGAAAATAAACCAGATCATATTTTTCATCTTGCAGGACAAGTTGCTATGGCAGCTTCACTATTAGATCCTAGAATTGATTTTGAGACAAACACCTTAGGAACTATCAATTTATTAGAAGCAGTTAGAAAGTATTCTGATCATTCATCCATCATTTATTCCTCGACTAACAAAGTATATGGAAATCTAGGACAATATAATTATATCGAGTCCCCCACAAGATATATTTGTACTGATAAACAAGAAGGCTTTGATGAGATTACTCCAATCGATTTTCGATCGCCTTATGGTTGCTCTAAAGGAGCTGCGGATCAATATGTTTTAGATTATAACAGAATGTTCGGTATCAAAACAGTCGTTTTTAGGCACTCTTCAATCTATGGGGGTAGACAATTCGCTACTTATGACCAAGGCTGGATTGGATGGTTTTGCAAGCAAGCTTTGGATATAAAACGCGGTAAATTGAAAGCTCCTTTTACAATTGCTGGCAATGGTAAGCAAGTTAGGGATGTTCTACATGTTGACGATTTGACGAAATTATATATT
>JAJYOQ010000288.1:0-4830 GCA_021796135.1 Bacteroidota bacterium | reverse complement strand
ATTAACCCAAACTAACATTTTAGTAATTCCATCAATTGACGAAATTATATATTAAAGCATCTCAGAAAATTAGTACTGCAGAAGGTCATGTTTTTAATATTGGAGGTGGTAATAAGAATAGCTTATCAATTATAGAACTAATAAAATTGCTTGAGAATATGCTTGATGTTCCATTGATATATTCAAACATCTCCGCAAGAAAAGATGATCAACTAGTTTTTATAGCCAATATTAAAAAGGTAAATGATTTTCTTGGTTGGGAACCCACAATTTCGTCAATTGATGGAATTACTAAAATGTTAGTTTGGGTTAATACAATTCTTGATACATAAAAAAATAATAAATCTGCTTAATAATATTCCTAAGCATACAATTGTTGCCAGCAGCGCTTGGGGAAGTAAAATAATAACCACAATTATTTCATTAGTCTCAATTAGATTACTACTTGCAGAATTAGGAACAGATAATTATGCGGTTTATTCTGTGCTGATTGGTACTGCGGGCTGGTTCATGTTAAGTGATTTTGGAATAAGCCAAAGTATTCAGAATTATATTTCGGAAGCTAGAGCTAATGAGAAAGATTATGATGACTATATCATTTCAACTGCAACTGTTTCAGTTATACTATTATTATTGACTATATTTTTATTGCTTGCCATTGGACCATTGATTGGCAATAGCCTATTAAGGCAGTTCACATTTTTAAACACTAAACAGAGATCTATTTACTTTACTTACGAGGGAATAATTGCTGTTGGAACAGCATTCGGTTCAATTGTATATAAAATTTGGTATGCTGAGCAGAGGGGATATTTAGCCAATACTCTTCCAACGATTGCCTCTGCGATTGGTCTGATTGCGATAGTGATTATTTCAAAGTTAAATATAAATGACAAATTGTTATGGTATATAGTTTGTATAAATAGCCCCTTAGCACTTCTCCCCATATCTGCCTATATATTAAAAATAAAAAATCACGTTAATAAAAACAAAAGAATAAAAAGAGCGGTTTTAAATAATATCTTAAAAAGAGCGTTGAAATTTTTGCTTTTTAATTTAGTTGCTGCTGGAGTTCTACAAATGGACTATTTAATTTTATCGCAATTTGTTAAAACAGAGCAGATTGTTATCTATACAATATCTTCTAAAATCTTTTTGATGGCTGGTTTCATATTTAGTGCTGTTTTACAAGCGTTCTGGCCTACTTGTACTGAATTAGTGGCGAAGAAACAATGGGATAAAGTTAAGGAATTTTCTAAAAAGTACATTTTGTATTCGTTTGGTTTTATGCTTTTATTTACATCGGGTGTAATTTTATTTAGAAACGACATATACAAAATATTTATCAAGGATAATAATATATATCCTTCAGTATTAATTATTATTTTATTTGGGATTGTGTATTTTATTCGATTATGGAGCGACCTATTTGCTGTAATATTACAAAGTATTAGTATTGTTAAAATATTATTGTTTTGGGCTTCAATACAAGCCATGATTAACTTTGCTGCGCAGTTTTTATTAACCCCCATTTGGGGAGTAAGTGGTGTTTTAATTGGGCTTATTATTTCATTTATTTCTACCGTTGCATGGGCATTGCCTAGAAAAGTTCTAAGTTTAGCACAAAAATAATCCTCCTACTAAAACAATATCTTCATGAAGCTTTCAGTATGTATCCCTACGTATAATAGAGCAGAATTTATTGGTCAAACTTTAGATAGTATTCTATCTCAAATAAACGACGATGTTGAAGTAGTTGTTTCTGATAATTGCTCGAATGATAATACCTCTGGGATTGTTAAGAAATATATAAATATTAATCAAAACATTAAGTATTGTCGTAATGATACTAATCTTGGGGCTGATAGAAATTATTTGAAGGCTGTTGAAATTGCATCAGGCGATTATTGCTGGTTATTCGGCAGCGATGATATTATGAAAAAGGATGCAATTTCGAAACTGTTAGTTGAGCTAGCAAGCGGATATGATTTATTCCTTTGTGGGTTTACTTTATGTGATAGAATAATGCACCCGATAGCAGATCATCATATTTCTAAAATAAAGTCCTCAGTTGTTTTGAACCTATCTGATACTCTTCAAAGAAAATATTATTTTCAAAATGCATTAACAACTACAGCCTTTTTTAGTTTTATTGGTTCAATTATCGTCAAAAAAAGTAAATGGGACAGTATTAAAATTGAAGATGAGTTCGTTGGCTCTTTATGGGTGCATACCGCAAAATGTTTTGCTCTTATTGAAAGGGGGTTAACCTTAAAATATTTGCCCGAAGCTTTATTGTATAAGCGTGGGGATAATGATTCTTTTACTGAAAAAGGTGTCGTCCATCGTTACAAAATTGCAATAGAGGGTTACAGTAAAATTGCTGATACTTTCTTCGGTCATAAAAGCGGAGAAGCAATTCAAATAAGACGAGTTATTCGAAATGAATATGGATTAACTGAATTCTTAAGCGCAAAAATTCTGTGCAAAAAGAATCCCTTAATTGAAAATGAAAATTTACTTGATAATCTCGCATCTAAAACGTTCGAAGATAAATATTTTACAAATTTCATAAGACTTTTCATATATAAAGTTTTACCCCTCAAAATATATATTTTCGCCCGTCATTTATATAGGAATATAATGCTATTAAGAAATAATTATCCCCTTCGTCAAATAATAATTTGAATGAAAGCTAAATGATTAAACAGTTCAATCACATAGTATGCTATATCACCAATTTGGGAAAACTACGATAATTTAATATGGTAAAAAAGGAGTCACTGAATGTCCAGAACAAGAAAAACATTCAGCAGCAAATCCAAAGCGAAAGTAGCATTAGAGGCAATCAAGGGAAACAAAAACGTGAATGAATTAGTGCGAGAATATCAGCTTTATCCCAACGCGATTGGCAACTGGAAGAAAGAAGTACTTGAAAGTTTGCCTAAGATATTCAACAACAGACGTGGACCACGGAACCAACCAAATACAGAATTTGTCTATCTCTTTGCATCAAGTTATTTATAATGATAAAAATTATAGGAAATAATTATGCATTTAGTACACAGAAAAACATGTAGGGTCTGCGGATCTAGTGCTTTAACACCAGTAATAAATCTTGGCGACCAATACTTACAGGGTTCGTTTGTGAAACCAGGAAAAGAAATACCCCCTAAGAGAAAAATTCCCCTTACTCTAGTTCGCTGTGATCCAACTTTAGATGAAAAAGCATGCGGGTTATTACAAATGAGTTCCACAGTCCCACCAGAAATCCTTTATTCTGCCTATTGGTATAGGTCAGGCACTAATAAAACTATGAGAGAACATCTAAAGGGAATTGTTGATAATGCGATTAAAATTATTGGTAAAGAGTCGGCAACAATTCTTGATATAGGCTGCAATGACGGTACACTCTTTGAGTTTTACCCGAGCAGTTACAAAAAATATGGCATTGATCCATCAGATGTAGCGCAGGGAATAGATAAAAATTCAGCAACGGTTATTCATGATATTTTTCCCTCTAAAGAATTAATTGCACACATTGAAAAAGACAAATTTGATATTATAACTTCAATAGCAATGTTTTATGATCTGGAAGATCCAATTACTTTTGCAAAAGGAATCAATAGTATTCTTAATCCTGAAGGTATATGGATATTTGAAATGTCATATATGCCGACAATGCTTAGCATGAATTCTTATGATACAATTTGCCACGAGCATCTGGAATACTACAGTCTTGCTGTCATAGAAAATATTTTAAAACAAAGTAATATGAAGATATTCAATGCAGTCCACAGCAATATCAATGGAGGCAGTTTGTGTTGCTATGCAACCCATACTGGCAATATTAAATATAAAAGCCAGCAATTTTTTGAAAATATTCAGAAGATGCATCAAGAAGAATTTGATCTCGAATTGGATACAGACAAACCGTATAAAAATTTTCAAGACAGAATCAATTTGCATAAGGAAGAATTATATAATCTGTTAAAAAAACTAAAAAAAGAAGGTAACAAAATTCATATTTATGGGGCATCTACTAAAGGTAATACTATCCTTCAATGGTGTGGTATCGATAACAGGATTATTGACTATGCAGCTGAACGCAATCCTGATAAATATGGTGCTTATACTCTAGGTACAGACATTCCTATTGTTTCTGAAGCCGAATCAAGAGCAATGAGTCCAGATTATTATCTTGTATTACCTTGGCATTTTAGGGAAGAATTTATTGAGAGAGAAAAAGAAGCATTAAATAGAGGCATCGGTTTAATTTTTCCTCTCCCTAAAATTGAAATCATTAAACGTTGACAGGTAAATATATGAAGGCAATGATTTTTGGAGCAAACGGACAGGATGGGTTTTACCTTTCTGAGCTATGTAAAATAAAGGGAATAGAAACTATAACAGTTTCCCGTAGTGGGGCGCATTTACATGCTGATGTAGCTAATTACAATGATGTTGAGCGACTTATAAAGAGACACTTGCCTGATTATGTTTTCCATCTTGCTGCAAATTCTACTACGGATCACAATGCACTTTTTGAGAACCATAAAACTATTTCGACTGGAACACTTAATATTCTTGAAATAGTAAAAAGAAACAATCCATCAACAAAAATTTTTATAACTGGAAGTGGAGTTCAGTTTGAAAATAATGGTGAGCCAATTTCTGAACATAATAATTTTGAAGCTAACAGCCCATATTCTGTTGCACGCATTCATTCAGTTTATGCCGCACGCTATTATAGATCTTTAGGAATTAAAACTTACGTAGGTTATCTTTTCCATCATGAAAGTCCTCTTCGAAAGCCAACAATATTCACCA
>JAJYOQ010000018.1 GCA_021796135.1 Bacteroidota bacterium | reverse complement strand
GATATTGCTTTTCAAACAGTAAAATTGCTAATCTAATTCGCATTTTGAAGTTCTCTTTTGAGCCCAAAACTTCTTCTGCGATTTTGAATGAATTAAAACTTTCAAAGCATTATAAAAATTTTAAGAACAATATTCTTCCGTTAATTTCTAATGGTATTATTGAAAGAACAATTCCTGATAAGCCCAATAGCCGTCTACAAAGATACCGTACAACCGCTAAGGGAAAAGAATTAATTAAAATTTTTAGTAACTAAGAAAGAAACAAAGTCAGCTTACTAAAAGATTGTATTATGACTATTATTCATTTAATTCCCCTTTCTTTGCATATAGTCATAACATCATTCGTAACTATTTCAGATGCCTCGGTTACTTCCTGAGATACCGCGCTGCCGTAATCAAAGGATTTTCCTTCAATTGCAAATAAACTCAATTCTAAAGGCAATTTCTTAAGCTGCATAGCTAATTCAATCGCAGATATTATGTTAATAGTGTGGGATGAAAAATGAAATTTTTTATTTGGCATCTGCTGCTTTAATAAATCAAATCTAAAAATCGTTCCCGGCAATGATCCGGAAGATACTGCATCAATAATTATAACTCTGTCTCTCTCCGTCCATTCCTGAATAAGAGATAACCCGTCACCAACTATTCCTTTAAGTAAAACACCACGCAGTTTTTGGTACCTTAATTTCTCTAAAACAATCAGCCCAACAGCATCATCTGACCGGTATAGATTACCGACTCCGAAAACTATTATCTTACCGTTATTTAAATCTGCCTCAGGCATTATAAAAGAAAGTAATTGAAAAAATAAATCAATTCTGGTCTATGTCAATTTTTAAAAAATGAGTTGCACATGAAATGCATGGATCATAATTGCGAATCAATTGTTCGCAGTGCCAGGTTAGTTTATCGTTATCAAGATTAAGATGCTCCGGCACAAAATCCCAAAGATCTTTTTCAATTCTTTTCTGATTTTGTGAGGTCGGCGGAACTATCTTTGCATTTAGTACCATGCCGTTTTCATCGAGATTATAACGATGATAAAGAATACCGCGGGGCGCCTCAGTGCATCCATAACCAATTCCTGCCCGTGGATGAACATCTTCGGCGGGCTTATCGGGCACTTCATAATTTTCTATGATTCGAATAGATTCATCACAAGCATAAACTAATTCTATGCTGCGGACAATAATACTTTTAAATGGATTAAAACATCCTTTGGTTAGTCCGGCTATTTGGGCGGCTTCATGAGCAAGAGGTGAAAGTTTGTCATAATTTAAATTAAAACGCGCAAGCGGTCCAGCCAAATAAGGATCATGATCTTTTAAATTAGATTGAAGTGCATTTGAGTGAGATACATGTTCTTCAGAAAAAAAGTTTTCATATTTATCGATAGAAATATTTATCCCTTTGTTTGAGATTAAGTCTCCTTCGTTAAAAGGATACTCGTCCGGGTGAGAAATGGCTACAAATTCGTAATCTTCCTCAAAGTCAGGAAATGTAAATGTAGAGACCCATTTTACTGTTTGAAAAGCAATATCGCGCGCCGTTTTAAGTTTTTCTGCTAATTCCAAAAGCTCCCTTTTTGCCGGTAATTTATAAAAACCTCCGACACGAACATTAATAGGGTGAATCTCCCTTCCGCCTAAAAGTGAGAGAATGTCATTCCCAATTTTTTTTAACTGCAAACCTTGCTGTACAATATCGGGAAAATCCTTTGCAAGCTGTATAGCATCATCGTATCCCAGAAAATCCGGGGCATGCAGCATATAGACATGCAGCGCATGGCTCTCTATCCACTCTCCGCAATAAAGAAGTCTTCTTAAGGCGCGAATTTGTTTGTTAACTTTAATACCAAAAATATTTTCTATAGCATGGACGGAACTCATCTGATAAGCGACAGGACAAATACCGCATATTCGTGATGTAATATCGGGCACCTCATCGAAAGACCTTCCGCGAAGGAAAGCTTCAAAAAAACGGGGCGGCTCAAAAATTTTAAATTTAACATCCGATACTTTATCCCCTTTCATTTTAATATAAAGAGAACCTTCGCCTTCAACCCTGGAAAGATAATTGACTTTTATAGTTTTACTTTTCACGCGACTCACTCTCCTTCCGGAAAGCATCGGCATTCGCGTTAAATCCGCTGAAAGCTCTTGCTGCCCCTTTATTATCAATACCTAGTTTATTCCACTGGTCGCCTAGAGAACTTGTATTCGGAGTTTCCTTCGGTCCGAAACAGCCATAACAGCCGCGGTTATATGAGGGACAGATTGCACCGCATCCTGCCTGTGTCACCGGTCCTAAACAAGGAGTGCCGTGAGCAACCATAACACAAACCGTTTCACGTCTTTTACATTCCATGCAGACGCTGTATGAAGGAATATTTGGTTTTCGTGCATTCAAAAAAGCGCTTAAAACTTCAATAAGCTGAAGTTTGTTGATGGGGCAGCCTCTTAATTCAAAGTCAACAGGAACATGATCGGAAATAGGTGTAGATTTATTTAGCGTTTCAATATATTCCGGGAATGCATAAACAGCAGAAATAAATTCTTTTATATCTTTAAAATTTCTAAGAGCTTGAATTCCGCCGGCAGTAGCACAAGCGCCGATTGTAATCAAATACTTTGAAGAGCGGCGCACCTGATGAATCCGTTCTGCATCATGTGGTGTCGTAATTGACCCTTCTACTAGCGAAACGTCATATGGTCCTTTTATAAATGCACGGGATGCCTCTGGAAAATTCGCAATTTGAATTTCACCGGCTATGGCTAATAGCTCATCTTCACAATCGAGAAGACTCAACTGGCAGCCATCGCAAGAAGCAAATTTCCAAACGGCTAATTTTGGTTTTCTTTTTATCGGCATATCAAATTTCTCTTTTTGTAAGATAAGAACGCATAAGATCGTATCTAAACACAGGACCATCTTTACAAATAAAAGTTGAACCTAACTGACAGTGCCCGCAAAGCCCAACGGCACACTTCATATTTCTTTCCATAGAAATATAAATCCGATCTGACGGAATCCCGCGTTTTTCAAGTTCAAGAGCCGTGAATCTCATCATAACTTCGGGACCGCAAACGACAGCAATCGAATTCAAAGGTTCAAAAGAAACTTTTGGAATTAATCTGGTAACTACACCCACATTCCCTTTCCAAGATTGTTGAGCGCGATCTACGGTAACATGTACTTCAAGATCAAATCGTGAACGCAATTGTTCTAATTCCCTTTTGAATAATATGTCTTCCGGCGCTCTTGTTCCGTATAATAAAATGATCTTGCCATATTTATCTCTTTCGGAAAGTAATTTATATAAAACAGGTCTAAGCGGCGCAAGCCCAATGCCCCCGGCAGCAATAATAACATCATTGCCGATTGCTTCATCAACCGGCCAGGAATTGCCGAACGGTCCGCGCACTCCTAAAACATCACCGTGTTTTAATTTCTGCAGAGCTTTGGAAACAGCGCCAACCGCACGCACAGTATGAATTAATTTTCCGGTTTCAGATGGATTGCCGCTGATAGAGATAGCCGCCTCTCCTACCCCAAAAACATAAAGCATATTAAACTGTCCCGGCAAAAATTGAAAATCTGCAAAAGTATTACCATTTAAATCCTTGTCTTTGCTTTCAATATACTTTTTACTTTTTACTTTTAACTTTTTACTTGCAGCTTGCTGCGTCAATAGTTCCAGCGTGAACGTATCATGCGTTTCCTTTTTTACACGATCTACCGAGAACAATTTTGGCAGCATAGGGTCACCTTCGAAAATTGAGGGCTTCGGTAAAATTAACCGCGATGTTTCACTTTCAAAGGTGTGTGCCATATACATCCAAAAGTTGTAATCTTGTTGATTGTAGTCTCTGCTCAACTATATGGGCAAATCTTTTAAGAAGATGGTAACCAAGATCATGGTCTTCTTCGCATTTATTCCGAAGGCATTTACCGTCAAGAGCAATTGCTCTGGTAAGTTCAACAGCTCTGGAGTCGAATCGCCAGTGATAAGGCGGAATAAGCCATGACCAGCCAAGCACATCACCTTCCTCAAGCGTGTCAATTTCAATTGCTCCGCGCTCCGGACTGAAAATTTCCAAAGCCACTTTTCCGTGACGGATAATATAAAATTGATTTGCCTCTTCACCCTCATGAAATATAAATTGCCCGGCATCAAACCGAACATTTGAAGCACATCCAACAATCAAATCCAAATAATGAGATTCAAGTCCTTGCAGAAACGAATGTTCCGCCAAAATTTGTTCAAGGTTTTCCATTTAAAAATCTCCTTTTATTATTTTGAATTAAGTTTTCAACTTATAACTTATAACTTTTCAACTTGATGTAGTATCGCCCGAACTTCCTCAGTAATATCAATAGCCACAGGGCACCATGTAATACATCTTCCGCAGCCAACACAACCGGAAGTTCCAAATTGATCGATCCATGCAGCAAGCTTATGTGTAAGCCACTGGCGATATCTGGAGCGAACCGAAGACCGAATGCTTCCGCCATGAATGTAAGAGAAATCAACCGTAAAGCATGAGTCCCATTTTCGCACGCGTTCAGAAGTCTCGCCTTTCAAATCCGTTACATCTTCAACAGTAGTACAAAAACAAGTTGGACAGACCATCGTGCAGTTTGAACAGCTTAAACAGCGGCTGGCTGCATCATCCCACCTGGGATTATCATAATTATTATAAAGTAATTCTTTTATGTTGCTTGTATCTAAAGTGCGCCCCATATTTTTTGAAGTCTCTTCAACAATCCGGTCTGCAGCATCAGTATCTTTACTTTCCGCATTTTCATGAGGCACTTGATTTAAAATTTCTGCGCCTATCGCAGATCCGACTTCAACAAGAAAATAATGAATCTCATCTTCTATTATTTCGGTTAAAGATAAATCGTATCCGGCAGTTACCTTAGGACCGGTTTTCATTGAAGTGCAGAAACATGTTTTACCCGCTTGCCCGCAATTTACAACAACAATGAAAGCCTTTTCACGACGAGATTTGTATGCCGGATCAATATACGAACCGTTCATAAAAACTTTATCCTGAATCTCAATCGCATGCAGCTCACAAGCCCGCACGCCGATAAAAGCAAACTTCGGGGGATCATTATTTTCAGGTAAGATTTGGAAAGCACTGCCTTTTTTCTCAGCATGCCATAACCGGAGTGAAGAAGGAAATAAAAATTTCTTCCATGAATGCGGACCGACATTGAAACCAAAGAAAGCATTATCTAAACGTTTTTTAAGGCGATAGACTCCGCCCTCTTGTTCATCAGTCCACCCAATTGGTAAATCCCCGATTGCGGTCAATTCATCATATACTATTGCCCCGTCACGAATGGTAGGCCCCATTACACTATAGCCGGCATCTTTAAGTGCATTTAGCAGATAAAAAATATTTTCACTTTTTACAGTGACTTTATCGCCTAAGCTTATTAAAAGTTTTGCCATGATTATCGACAGATGATTTATTAAAGCTTTAAATTCAAATGATAAAAAAACATTTAATGAAATTTTTCCACTTTAAACAAACACTATATATAAAATACAAATTATTTGTAAATATTACACGGCATTAATCAAAACTTTAACTTCACTTATATAATTATAACTATCTGCAATTAACAAAAAAACAAATGACCTTAAATAGAAAGCTATATTAATTCAGTAGAAATGTCAGTAAATAATTTAATAAAACAATATTAAAAATATTGTTAGGGTAACGGAAGTGTAGGTATAAGTACCTACAAAATAGGTATTTATACCCATAATAAAGTTTAATATATAGGTATTAATACTCTATACACTATGTAATTTTATATTATATATTATCTCTCGAAATTTTAGAGAGATAATAAATGAAATTTAAAAAGAATTTACCTCCAATAAACATTTTCTTAATTCAAAGGTCCGCATTATTGTTTAATAAGCCGCGCAACAATTCAATTGAGCTAAATAATATCCAAATCATATTAATTGAAATACGGCAATGGCTTGATAGGCAGAGTAGAGTATCATTTTTAGCTTCAAAGAAAACGATAAAAGGAATTTAGAGATGAAAATAAGCAAGAGAAGCAGTGTTTCAATAAATATAACAGAGATTCTTATCTTGACATTATTTTTTAGTGTAGTTATTTTAGCTCAGCCGGTAGTAACAATAACCGGAGTAACACCAGCATCAGGTACGAAATTAGTACCAGTTACAGTAACGGTTTATTTCACGTATAGCCAGATAGGCACGGTAACAGTATCATTGGATGGAACAGTAGTCAATACACAAAATCCAACGAGTTCAGGCTACAGCGGAGCGGCAATGACAATAACAACGGGCGGTATACACACGATAAAAGTATCGGAGAGCTATTATAACGGAACCGGGTGTTAATTCCGTGTGAAAATTGCCCACTATTCCTGACAAAATTGCCCAGTCAAAGTTAATTATTTTTTGATATATCAAAATCAAGATAAAATTCATTTCTTCATCGAACATCATTGAATCAGCTTTATTAATTTGTTAAACTGTTCAGCAACTTTCCTTTCGTCGGGTATAGGTGTATATGCTAATGCTGAAAGTTCTGATTTATAAATATCATTAAGCTGTTTCCATATTTTCTCAAAGTCTTTTATCAATGGTGATTCTGTAACTAATTGTTCTTTCCACCCTATGGGCTCATCAAATATATCTCTATCATGACTAAGTATTTTATAAAACTGTTCAGTAAAATCGCTCGATTTCATAAATGAAATGCACTCATCATCATTCGTTAAAAAATATAAGTCATAAAAGTGTCTGATTTTTTTCGATATACTTTCGGACACATTTTCATCAAAAGAAAATCGTATCAATGATACAGTTTTCTCGAGCATTGTTTGTTCCTTGTTCAATACATTTATCTCAAAAGGCTGTAAATTATATCTTTCAATATATTTATCGTTACCAGTATTTTTAAAGAAATCAAACACAAAACTTTTGATAACTACCCGCTTGAATGGATGGGGATTAGAAAACGAATTCACTTCCACAATTAGTCTATTATTAAGGTTTTTCGCATCTATGCTCAAATATTCAAACACCGATTTGCGAAACCTTGAGCCCTTGCTGGTTATACCATCTACCGTCAATTCTTTCATATCTTTCGTCATTTCTTTTTCTATTATTCTGATAATGGTTTTTATTTCATTTCCAGATTTTTTGTCTGCGTCAATTATGGCAATGTCAACATCTTCTGAAAAACGCTCTATTAAGCCAAATCCTTTTGATAATGATGTACCTCCTTTAAAAACAATTTGCGATGCATATTCACTTTTTGCCAAATTACTTAATACAAACGTAATCCAATAATCTTTTTCTATAAACTCTTCGTTAATATTCATATGCTGTGATGTAGCTCTGATGGAATCGCCAAAGAATTTTAAATCGGTATGCAGCTTCATCTAATGTTCCATTTTTTGGCAGTAGTTACTATTTTATTAACGCCCGATAGTTTGTAAACCGTAATAGGATTCAGTGATTTTTTCAATGACTCGGTTAGCTGTTTGGTTCCTATTTCTTCGAGCAGAGCTCCCAATAGTGCTCTTGTAGAAGGCGAATATTTTAATGCCAGCTTTACTAAGATAGTTTTATCGTTTACCGGCAAGTTTTTTAAAATAGCCAACAATCGTTTGCACGATGAAATAATGGTAGCATCTGGAATTTTTTTGATATAGCGAATGGCGTCCAAAATTTGCAGCATTGGCATATTGTTTTTGGTTATGGTGTTTTTTTGTTTGATGAAGGCTATGGTATACCGTCCCCTTTTAAACGAAGGACGGACGTCGTTTTTACCGATCTGAATTGTATTGCTTACCTGTGTGGTCAAGCCCAACTGATTGTATATACTGTAGCCTGTAAGGTAGCCAATGATTTTACCATCATTTTCCAAAAGGTCTTTTACTACCTGTGCTTGATTGGGCTGTAAGTTGCCAAATACGGTTATTTCGGGTTTGTAATATTTACCCTTGGCAAGTTTTACTATCTTGCCTGAAACAGCCATTCGGTTCAGGGTTTTTATAACAGCTTCCTTGCGACTCACCTCGGTAATAAAATCTACATAGGTGAACACATAGCCCTTGGGTAGTCTGTCTATTGAAAATTTTATATATTCAGCGCTTTTCATGTTTTATTTCTCTGTTACAAAGATAATAAAATGTCCAGTTTATTTACTAATAAACTGGACAAATATTTGTATATGGTTTTGCAGTGCGTGGATTGTTTTTCTCTGCTCAGCCAATATTGGTTTCTAAACAATGGGCTGATTATGGGGGGAAAAAAGTCATTGAATATTGTAAATGTAATGATCGATGATAAGCTATCTCCACCGAAGTATCTTTCCGAAATTTTTAACAAATAATTATTTTCGCTCAATTATAAATGTCCCAACAATTTTAGGATTTACCCATTCCTGGGGGTTAAGTCTGCCTGCCTCTAACGAAGACGAAGTAGCATCAACTCAACTCTGACCTATTCAATATATTTTTTTCTGTACGTAAAATATGCTATAAAATAAAATACGATAAATATTATAAGATTCTTAATGAAAAGAATAAATGTTATAACCATGTCTTCATTTATTGGATGATATATTGAAAAGTATTTAGGATTTGAAATAATAGATATTAAAAGAATAATTATATAACCCCCTAGTATCCCGGTTATTGAAGAAATAAAATATTTGATTTTATTCTTGTACATTAGTTCCCCATTATATCTCGTATACAAAAATGTAAAAATGGCTAATAATATTGAATCTAATATAAGAGAAGTAATTATCATATTATTTTGACTTATATAATTAATTAACCAATTTACTGTAAGCTCAAATAATTCAAATAATATATATGAGATTATAACTTTTTTCATTTGTGTTTTTTAGCCTTATATTATTTTCCATTTTGTAAGTCATTCATTTTAACTTGTTCTTTCTTTCTTTGCGCCTCTTCTTCTTTCTTTGCAGCTTCATATTGAGAATTTGGAATTGTTGTACCCATTATCTTTTTATCGTCCAAATTTGTGCCTGCCTTTTTAAGAGTATTGTCGACTAAATTCGCGCAATTATTTGTAAGAACATTATATCCTTTGGAAACTTCTTTATTCGCGAAATCTTGTAATTTCGCATCCTCTTCTTTCGAAGTTGATACATCGGCTTTCCTGTCATATTCCTTTGATATATCAGACTTATTAAAGTTCTCCATGCTTGAAAAATATCTAACTGTATTTCCTTTGAGACCATCTTTTGAATAATAAGTATACCCAAATTCTTTGTTACCTATCAACATTGCATTATGACCAAATGGGATTCCAATAATACGTGCACCTGTGCTATTATTCAGAACGTATACATCTTTACCATCTGGATCAATATTCTTTATTGGATTATCCATTACATAATTGTAAGGACTCCATCCAGGATATTTGACTGCTTTTGGATCAACCGTAATCCATCTTCCTGTTGCTGAATCATAATACCTTCCAGCAAATGTTGTTTGTGCTGAAATAAGTAATAAAAAAGATATGAAAATAAGTTTAGAGAATTTTAGCATATTAGTAACATCCTTTTTGTTTAAATTTCTTTATGCTTTCACTTTGCTTTTGAAAGAACTTTACCGGAAATTCATGAACTATTCCAAGCTGCTCTGCCTTTTGGGTATACTCTTTGTAGATTTTTATCTTTTTCAAAATTAGAGGTTTATATTTATCTTCTATTCCTCGCAATACAATATGAAGTTCAGCTACTTGAATTATATGATTTGTACTAACATTATCATGCTGAAGGTCGTTATTATTTAATTTCCCAAATGAAAAAGGTTTTGGCTCTGGTTGCGTAACACCTTTCTGGAATCTTTTTTGTAAATTCGGATTAGGTATTGGAGGGTATTCTTCAACATTAGAATTTTGATTGGTTAAATTTATGGACGGTTCGTTTTGATCAATATAGTTTTGCTTTTCATTCCACATTTTGTCTTCCAATTCTCTCGCTTCCCCAAATGCAGTTAAACCATAATTCCAGTACGCTGGCGAAAATGTGGAATCATATACTATCGCTAACAGATAATATTCTTTTGCCTTTTCTATGTTTCTTTGCCTTAAATATTCATCAGCGTTAACAAGCAAAAGAGAGGCAATGTATTGTTTCTTCGTTAATGTCCTTAAATAGACCCCATTCTTTATTGCCCTTTCGGGTATTAGAATGTCTTCTTTGTACTGTTCATCGGATATAAATCCGCCACCGTTTGTAGCTTCAATATTCTCTCTAAAATGTTTTATCGGCTTTTCTGGGATGTAACGTGCAAAAAAGTGCTTTGCAGACCGAACAGGATAAATTGGAAATCCTATTTTTTGTCCCATTATTATATACAGCAGAGGCATTGTTATACACGAACCCTTCTTGCTTGCAATATATCCATTGATGAAATTGTTTTTTAATTTAGCTACTTCTAAATCGTCATCATCATAACTGAATGCAACACTGTCATTCCAAAAACCCGGTCTGTACAAATAAGTATTCAATGCAGCTATCCTGTCATCTGGATTTGTATACTTTCCAAAGTAATAAAGAAATCTATCACCCAAATAATCAAAAGCTTTAAGGAAAAATGGGATATTAAGATTAGGATAAAATTCTTTTGCCAATATTAAAGAAGCTAGTCCAATATCTATTTTATCTTCTGGAAGTTTGAGAATATCCTCTATCGATTGTCCGTAATATTCCCTTATTGAAGAGTTCGTTTTTGTCCCTCCTGCTAGTAAAAACTGAGGGCGTAAAAAACAAATAAAAGAAAATATTATAAATAGACTTTTCATGATCGCTTTTTAAATTTGAATTATATCTTAATTAAAATCTAATTCTTATAATTATAAAAGTAAATAAGTATTAATACTCATAAAGACCGATTTGTAGGTATAAGTACCTACAAAATAGGTATTTATACCCACAAAAAAGTTTTATAAATGGGTATTAATACTCTATATACTAAGTAATTTTATTATATATATTATCTCTCGAAATTTTTGTAGTACAACAAATTCTTAAGAGGTCGAGATGAGATTATTAAAACTATTTACTTTAGCAGCCGCTTTTATTCTATTTCCCATTTCAATAATTTTTTCACAAACCGACAGCAGCAAAGTTACTTTGCCTATAGACAGCAGCGGAGTAAAAGCTGACGTGCAAAGTGTAGACTCTCTTTCATCAACTCCCACAGTATCAGAGATTAATAATTTATTTCTTCTTGCAACCAAAGGACAAAGAGATCCGTTTAGAATAGTTTCCCTTGTTGCGTCAAAAGGTGATAACGCAATCCCGGCTCTTGAAGAGTTTTTATTCCAACCAGTTGATACTACAAAAGATAGTACAGCTATAACTAAAATCCACCCCAACAAGCAATATGCTATTTATACACTTGATGCCATAGCATCACAGAATGCCGAAGAGCTATTAAAGACTGTTGTCTTGACTCATCCGGATATAGATGTGAAAGGTTTAGCATTAAAGACATTGGCCTATAATGTTTATTACAGAATAAAAAATAACAATAGTAGCAGTCAAAGCTTACTACCTGATAAAGATCTTATACATGTACTTCTTCAAAATGCAGATGATACGAATTATGTAAATAGCTGTAATGAAACCATTGGTAAAATATCACGGGAAGGAATAAATAACTGGACTGGTGAAGACTATGGCGATCTTCCTAAGAACCAAGAAAATGTTAAGATTGCTGGTAATCAAGAAATAAATATAATGCAATACCGAGAACAGTGGTGGCAAAATAATAATAGTAAAATTAACTGGAATAAAAACACGAATAAGTTTGAAGAAAAGTAAATTATCGTAGCCAATAGAAACTTTCATCTTAAGCTTATGGGAACCAACAAATAATATACAATTAGAAATTAATAAAAATTAATTTTCAATTAAAGGAAATGAAATTATGTCTAATCAATTGACCACCATAAATCGTATTTTAATTTACTTAATAGGATTCTTATTTTTCTCAATGTTAATTACTGTAAATATTACAGCACAAGTTGGGGAAAGCGGAAGCACTCCGGATGCTGCAAATTTTAATTTAATAAAGGGAGATGGCGGAGGTACATACTCAGGAGAATTGCAACTTAATATTCCGGTTCTAACAGTTCCTGGAAGAAACGGAATGGATTATCCGATATACTTGAACTATAGTAGTGGTGTTTATAATGATTCTGTTTTAGGAGCAAGTCATCTATCTAGCTGGGTAGGCAGAGGCTTCAATATTCAAATAGGAAAGATTACCAGAACAGTAGTTGGTAGACCGGACGAACAAGATCCGTCATGGTATACATCTGGAGGTTATAATTTGGATGCTAACTGTGGTTCCGTTACCCCTGGTAACTATGATGAAACAGAAGGAATGTTAAATAATGGAAGCACCTATGAATATTGGGACACATATTATTTAAATATGGGTGAGGGCTCTTATAGGCTACTGCCGATTTATCATGATGGACGATATGATGCCTATGATGATAGAAATTATTATGCTTTTAAAACTCAAGACAGCAAGCCATGGGAGGTTGCTTATAACATTAATGCAGGCTATATACCTGAGTATAATACAACAGGTTGGTCAAATGTAATTAATAATTTCCGAGTAACAAAAGAAGACGGGACAAGTTATTTTTATGGACAGGTGTCAAATGTAGAAATAACAAATAATATTTTGTGTCCAAATAACAACCGAATATACACAAAGTTTCCAGTTAGCTGGGACTTAACAGAAATACATTCTCCCGACTATATAGACGTAAACAAAAATGGAGTCGTTGATGATAGCGATTTAGGTAGCTGGATAAAGATAAGCTACACCAATCCTAGTACCGCTGATTTGGGGAATTTTCAAAGTATTGGTTTAGGCGCTAATAAACAAACATATGGTCATATCAGCGCAACCAGAAATGCGAATTTAAATTATGATATTACTTATGTTAGCCAAATTGAAACGCCTACTCATATAGCATACTTTTATACTTCGCCCAAAAAAAACTATGAACCCGGGGCAGAGCTTGATTCAATTGTATTGAAGAGAAAATCTGATATGCAAGTAATTAAAAGAATTGTGTTTACTTACAATACTTTTCCAATTCTTACTAGTATTCAAGAATTAGGAGCTACTCAAAGCGAAAATAAACCTGCAATGAAGTTTGAGTACTATGGTAACCTGGGATTAGGAACAGATATTAAAACAAAGCAATATTGTGGAGGTACATTTTCCTTGAGTAAAATAACATATCCGGAAGGGGGAAGTGTACAGTATATATATGAGCCAAATTATTATAATTGGTTCTTTAATATCGACGACCAACAATATCCTCAACTTGTTACCGACTATAATCCGACTACAACAGAGTCCGGGGGTGCTAGGCTAAAAGAAGTAGATGTTAATGATGGAATGGGTAATATAAAAACATGGAAGTATAATTATGGTGAAGGTTTTAAGGAAAACACCCCTCTTAGTACTTCAACAAATTGGGCAACTAATTATGGATCACAGCTGGCGGGCACAGTTGGATATAGATCGGTACAAACCGTTTTGCCAGACAATAATGGAAGTGTGACCCAATATTTTACTACCGGAGTAAGTTTAGATTATACCGCAGTTTCACCGGGTACCCCAAATCCTGCAGTCGATGTACAAGAGGCCCAACCAGACAGTGAGGCTGGTATTTTGGGGATAACTATAGTGTCCAATGTGGCAGCTCGTGGCCATGCCTGGAAAACAATTATTACAAATTTAGCAGGAAATACGGTTAGCACAAATGAGGACTACTTCACTTATTCATATGATGGAAGCGCAGGAGGAATGGATTTTCAAGATAATTGTACCTGGGCTCAAGAGGATAGTGTAGCTGAAACAAAAGATGGGATTAGACATTCTAAATATTTTACAAGCTATAATCTAGTGAACCATGAACCTGTACAGTCTGATATTAATGGAAGTTCATCATTGGATAATCAAGGATACCCTGCTTATAGATATAATGAGCAATTAATTGGGTTTGTATATAACGGTGGAGGTGATACAACTTATTCAATGTATAATAGGCACATGGTTTCAGAACAAACCTTCAAAGGAATATATGATGTATCTAATATAGGCTGGTATGATTTAATGGATCAAATTTCATATTCTTATACTAATTGGTATCAAATTGCTTCTTCTGTAAGTCCTGAAACTTATTTTACCCGTACATATCCTTTTCAAAAATATTACAAAGCAGTTCTTGATACAGGACTTGGCTACGTAGAACAGGATTCAATGCAATATGATAATTACGGAAATTTAATAGAATACAGAAATGCAAATGAAATTCCAAGCGCAACAGTTTATGCAATGAAAGGAACAGTTTCAATCGGTAAAGTTAAGAATGCAAAATATAATCAAGTAACAATTGCTAATTTTGACGATGGGGATGTTTCGGGATGGACACAGCCTGGAGGGGGTACGTGGACAGCCTCCAATGGGGTCTACACTTCAAATTCTTTAAACACATGGTCTAATCCTACTGTGAATTATAATTCTTCGTCGACAAATATAATAGTTGAAGGAGATGTAAACCTGAACTATGGAACAGAGGCAGCAATAGGTAAATATCTAGATTCATCTCATTATATTCAATTTGAGGTAGATTACACTGATCAAACGGTTAAAATAACTTCATTAAATGGTGGTGCACCAGCAGTACAAGTAGCTTCATATAGCGTGAATGCTACAAACTGGTATCATCTAAAAGGTGAAATTACAGGGGACACGGCAAGGCTCTATGTTAATGGAAGCTTAATTACTACAAGCATAACATCAAATAATACTCTGCCATCCGGATATTGTGCTTTATTTTCCCAATCAACTAATGCAAGCTTTGATAATATTCGTTTTTATCCTGCAACAGCAACCGCTGTATCAATGAGTTATGATCCGTCAACGTTAAAAGTAAGTTGCTATATAGATGAAGACGGCAATAAGACGTATTACAAATATGATTCGTGGGGAAGAATAATTTCAGAGCAGGATGGTAACGGCAATACGCTTAAAAGTTATTCCTACACTTATTCACGCAATATATCGGGCAATAACGATACTTTTAACTCTGCAAGCCCTAATTGTATACAAGAAACCACATACCGATCTGCAAGTGATTACACAATATCACGAAAATATTATGACGGATTAGGAAGGCTCATACAAACACAGGTATCCTTTGGAACAAATGATATTGTGAATAGTCAAACGTATGATGCTTTTGGAAATGCAACAAAAACATATAGACCTTATCAGGTAAGTCTTGGAATCAATGCTCATACTTATGATCCTAATTATGCATCTAATTCAGATTCGTATAGTTCGGTTACCGGTACCCTAACGAATGGTTATCCATTTTATGAAACAAGATTATTTAGTGATGATTTAGGCAGAGATTCAGTTGATGGAGCTCCTGGAAGTCCGTTCAAAATTGGCAGCGGGCATGAAAAGAAATATGCCTATTCCATGAATCTTGCATCAGATAGTTTAGCATATTCTCCAAATCAGGTGTACAAAGAAACGACCTGGGATGAGAATGGCAACTCTACAATAAAATATACTGATCAGCTGGGATTTATTGATGCAACAAGGAATGCGTTAGGATTAACTCAGTTTAGCTATGATATTGAGGGAAGGATAACACAGTCAATTGATCCGAAAGGATTGATAACCAATTATTCCTATGGAAGAATGAACAAGTTAACACAAAAGACATCACCGGATGCAGGAACAACTAATTATTTGTATGATAAGAATGGTAACCTAAGATTTGTGAGGGATGCAAACCATCTAAGTACTTCGATAAACAATATTTACGTAAGTAAATACTTAGGCACCAACTACCAGGATAAAGACACAATTAAATTAGTAAGTCCCGGTAATGTAAGTTTAGCAATCAATGCTCCCCATCTTGCATTTACAGGTGGTACTATGACGATTCAGGTTATGGGACCAAATAATGTGAACATTTACACATTAACTGCGACAACCTCTAATATAGCTCCAACAGGATCAGTTATTCTGCCGAAGGGAACATACTGCTGTGTTGTGACATCATCAATAACCCAATATGGAAACCCAGTATCGGTTTATTATAGTATCTCATGTTCAATGAATTACGACTTTGTCTATTATAAATATGATGCTCTGAATAGAGTTACTGAACAAGGTGAATATCAGACTAATTCACTAAGTAATTTTTCGCAGACAAATGCGGATAATGTAGCTTTTCCGACATCAAGTTCATTAGTATTGAAACAATATTACTATGACCTTCCTAGCTCGGATGCAATGGCAGCAGGACAAAGAAACGTAAAAGGGAGATTGTCTTATACAAAGGCGTACAGGCTTGGAAGTCCGAGCACAATTTATTATTATTCATATGATGATCGAGGAAGAGTTGAATGGATGGTAGAAGCTAACCTGGGCTGGTATCAGAAGAAACTAACTTATACATATGACTGGCAGGGTAATGTAATGAAGAAAGATTTTTATGATTATGATTGGCGAAATGGAGACTTTAATACAACCTATACTTACGATAATGTAAACAGAATGAGCAAGGTAAGCACACAATACGCAAGCGGCACAACGGTGCAGGAAGGATCTTATCAATACTTTGCCTCAGGCAAACCATCACGTCTTCAATTAGGAAATTCTCAAGGAGTGGATTACAGGTATAATGAACGTGATTGGCTAATTTCAATAAACCAACAGAATCTAAATGAATCTCAGGACCCGGGTCATGATGGTCCTGGCGGAAGCGGTGTACCATATTTAGATCGTTTTGGAGAAGTAATAGGATATAATAACATCAGTGACATAGGTTCTTCACAAAACGCTGTTGCACAGTACAACGGGAATATAAGCTGGTTAATGTATCAGATGTACAGCGTAGCTTTCAATGGTTACTCATTGGTTGGAGATACATATGCCTATGACAATCAAAATAGATTGACAAGTTCAAACTTTGGGTATTACACATCAGCATGGCAGCCTACAAGTGCATTTAATGGGAATTATTCTTATGACAATACAGGTAACTTTAAAACGCTACTGAGATATAGTAACACAGGGAGTCTTCAAGATAACTTAACATACAATTATACATCCGGAACAAATAAGCTTACATCCATCAGTGGATCAACCTCTGCTGCTTATGCCTATGACTCAAATGGAAATGTAATATCCGATTCTCATAGAGGCATAGGATTTATACAGTATGATCCTAACAACATGCCTATTGCAATGTATCTTACCAATGGCACGCAGTTATATTATGAGAATGATGTATATGGCAGCCGAGTAAGGAATTCTGTTCTGGGAAGCAGTGATAATTTTTATTTTGACGGAGCAGGTGGTAAGACAGAAGCAGTATGTCTTTATCCATATAGCGCAAACTTAACCTATAATATACTAGGAGCCGGAGGCGATAATATAGGACAGGTGAAAGTACTTAACGGGGCAGTGTCCGGAAGATATTATTATCTGAAGGATCATCTCGGAAGCATAAGAATGACTGTAGATGTAAACGGAAATGTAGTAGGCTATGATGACTACTACCCTTATGGCATGCAGATGACTGGAAGAAGCTACACATCGAGTGCAGATCAGAGATATAAATTCACAGGAAAAGAGTTAGACGCACCGGATGGTTTATTTTATTTTGGTAAGCGATATTATGATCCATTTCGTGGGCAGTGGCTTCAGGTGGATCCGATGGCTAATAAATATCCGGGATGGAGTTCTTATAATTATGCAAAAGACGATCCAATGTTTTTCATTGATGCAAAGGGAGATAGTGTAAGTTGGTCAGAAGTAAGGCGGGGAACTAAAACAGTAGGCGGTGGTCTAATAGAAGGCATTGGTGGGGGCGTTGGTGCAATAATATCCTCCGAAACTGTGGTAGGGGCTATAATTGGTATTGGAGTAAGTGCACATGGTTTTTTAACAAGTGGTTTTGGACTTGCACAAATTGCTGCCGGATTAGATGGTAATAAAGATAATATTCCTTCTGGTCCTTTGGAAGCTATAGGAAAAGGAATTGACCAAGCTAATGGAACAGAGCTTTTACAAAAGATTGGTGAGTTGAGTGATAATGTTTTTGGGATTACAACAACATCCTGGGGGAAAGACTTGAGAACTTTTAGTAACTTTTTAAGTTCAAACTCATTTGAAGGAGGTAATTTATTACAAACAAGTTTAGATTTTATCAATGGCCTTAATTCTGTAGAACAAACCGGAGAAATGATAATGAATCATTTGAAACCAGCAAATGAAGAATTTGATAAAATAAATTCCTTAATTCAGCAGTTTAATTTTTAAAAATATTATGAAGTTTAAAAATAAATTCAATTTTTTAAGTTTTGTAATTTTTATGTCCTGTATATTTAATGGAATATTTATAATACCTAATTGGATTAATAATAGAATTAATATCCTTTCGCTACTGGTTTTATTAAATATATTTTTGTTTATATACTTCATGTATAAGTATAGTATTTTTATTAAGGAAATTGAAATAAATGAAGATACACTATATATCTATAAATATTATAAAACATATAGCTGCAAGATAAAAAACTTAAAAATAAGTGAGAGGTATACATATGGGAAATTTACTCCTAGTCGTCTATTAAAAATTAAAATGGAAAATCATTTTAGAAATTTTAAATTTTATTCATACGAGTGGGATGCTGATTACGAAAAAATTAAAGAACTAATAGGATATAAAAAATGATAAAAAAGGTAATAATTATATACTCTTTTGGGTTTCTAGTGATGGCTGTAATAGCCGTAATTTTAGTATTAACAAAATTAATTCCAGGAAGTCTTGGTGATTCAATTATAATGATAGCTGGAATTACTATGGCTATATTGTCTTTTGTGATTTCTAAAAAAGTGATCAAAAAATAGATTCTTAATTAGGATATTAATAGTGTAAAATTGTCAAAAACACTGCAAGAACTTTAAGACATTATTTCAAAGAACATTTTTACTAAGTTGCTGATCTGTGGCTTCGTTCAAAGTACAAATATTTTGCCGGTAACAATATATTTAACAAACGGCACACAATTATGGTATGAGAATGATATAAACGGGAACAGAGTAAGGACCTCAGCTGAAGGCAGTAGTAATAATTTTTATTTTGATGGAGCAGGCGGACAAACGGAAGCCGTTTGTCTTTTGCCATACAGTAGTAATTTAACATATAATATCTTAGGTTCCGGAGGCGATAACATAGGACAAGTAAAAGTACTTAACGGGGCAGTGTCCGGAAGATATTATTATCTGAAGGATCATTTGGGCAGTATAAGGATGACTGTAGATGTAAGTGGAAATGTAGTAGGTTATGATGACTATTATCCTTATGGCATGCAGATGACGGGAAGGAGCTATACATCAAGTGCTGACCAAAGGTATAAGTTTGTAAGTAATGAAAGGGATGCCTCGACCGGATATGATCATTTAGGAGACCGCAATTATGATAGTTGGTCGGGAAGAGAATTATCGGTAGATCCATTCTGTTTTAAATATCCCTCTCTTTCTCCATACAGCTATTCAGCTAATAATCCAATTATATTTTATGATTCCAATGGAGATAGTATTGATGTCTCTATGTTGACTGCTGAACAGTTAAAACAATATAACTCAATGGTAAAATCCGGAATGCAATCTGAAGATTTTAAGAAAATGTATTTGACATTGCAATCTTCGAAAGCAATTTATAATATTGAAGTAGGAAAAACGACAGATGAAAGAGCCGGAGGTCAGTTTATTGCTGTAGACCCTGATAAAGCTGGAATGGGTGGAACAATAATTTTTACAAATAAAGCTCTTGGAGAAATCGGTTCTGTTGCTCACGAGTTATACCATGCGCTTCAAAGTGACCAAGGTCCTTTACAAAAAGGATCAACCGGGCAAGAGTTGGAAGCATTTCTTTTTGAACGGACTGTACAAAATGATTTGGGCGTAATAACATATGCAGAACCGTTAAATAGTAGATTCGGAAAAGAATTTGAGTCCTTACTATATAATGGATTTAATGATAAAATCTGGAGACAAGGCATTAGATCATTTCAAAACAGTTCCTTTAATAGCAATCACATATATGATAAACTACGTCCCATCTATTACAGTAATCCACTAATAAGTAAATTTTTAAAATGAATGATACAGCTATGAAAGATATTCTATATGTTTTCTTTATATTAAGTTTTATTTTGTTTGTTAATGACCAATATGCACAAAATACGAACCAAGATTATAGAACTGTAAAGAAAAAGATAAATAAATTGGAAAGAGATAGTACTGAGATGGAATATTTTAATCCTGAACCAGAAATTCTATATAAACCGGCAATTGTAATTCCAGACTCTTTGTTGCCCTTGAAGAAACCCATAAAAATGACAATTCGAGTTGAAATTAATTCTGCAGGAAAACCACTCAATCCGATTATAATAAAATCAACTAATAAACGATTTAATAGCTTCGCAATAAAGCTTGTATTGGAATATAAATTCAGACCGTTAAAAGAGGCTGTCAAAAGAAAACGCATTTTTGTTAATATTCCTTTAGTATTTAGAAAAACTAAGTAAAAAAGTATTAACTTTTTAAACTTCATAATAAAATTTTAAAGATCATTTAGGTAGTATAAGAATTATAGTAGACGTAAATGTAGTAGGCTACGATGATAATTATCCTTACGGAATGCAGATTATATGAAGAATTTAATTTAGCGTTTAAGAATAATTACCTTTTCTTTATGATTTTCCATTACCGTTACCCTCTCTACATCAATCGACTTGATTGAAATACTCCTGTAACTATCCCCTTCACTTAGAAAAACTGTTTTATTGTTAGTTAAATCGTTAAGTATTGCGAGTTTTTTATTCCCGTTAATAATTACGCCCGATATCATAAAGTCAAGAGCAGGCGGCGGAGGAACAAACTTTTGTAATACTTTTTTTGGAGCTTGGGAAATAATGCTTTCAAACTCAAATGGATTTTTCCTCAGTTCAACAAAAGATATTGTATCAATATCAACCTCAGTGAATTTTGCGGGTAATGTCTTGGGATCATAATTAGAAGGTTTTGCTAAGGAAGTCAGATTATCTTGATCGTCTTTTTTAAAGTAATTGATAATGTTAAAGATTATAACTCCCCAAAGAGCAATTGCTGCAAGTATTAGAAAATAGGTCAACTTATTTTTGGCAGTATAACTTTTCAAAGGTTTAAATATACATCGAGGTTAGTTTTAACAATTAGACTATCTTTCAAAATATCTTTAGGCTTTATAGAGAGATTCCGTATAATTATTACCCTCGATGACCTTTCTATAAAATTTATATAATTGAACACCTGGGAATAATCCCCACCTATTTCCACCTCTATAGGCAGCACAGATAAGTTATCCTTCTTTTCTACTGCTGCGGGTCTTAAAGAATAGTTTTTTATAAAACTTTTTTGTGACACTACATCAAGAAAACTTATGATAGATGAAATATCACTTTTACTTTCATTAGTTGAAATGAAATTAGTTTCTGAAGACTTGAGCCTGGAGTTTTCAATTTCCATGGCTGTAATTTGAGATTCATAATCTTTGATACTGTTCTTTAAGTTGCTGCTGTCAACGACTTCCCAAAAATTATAAAATAATGTAAAATAATCCGGAATAATTTCAAAAAAAGTTTTACAAAAGTTTGTT
>JAJYOQ010000287.1 GCA_021796135.1 Bacteroidota bacterium | reverse complement strand
TTTGCGCAACAATTTAAGGAAAGAGAGTGGTCAATATCAGATGGCGACTATATTAGAAAAAATGAATATCATGATTTAGATTTTAATGAATTAAGAAGAAGAGACAAAGTAAAGAGACGCATAATCACAGGAATTGTTTTAGTATTAGCTTTTGGCTTAGAATTATTTTTCATTGAAATCATTTCAAAATTATAAGTTAACTACACAAATTACTTTTGTAAAAACGGAATATTAGGCTACTGGTATTCCGGCTTACCCTTTTACTCAAAACAATCATTTAAAACTGCATATAATTATCCAGATGGACAATATTGTTCCTAGTGATTTCTTTTATATGGAATGATATGACTCTTATAGGCTGATTAAACTATTAGGAGAGAATTTCTATTGTTTGATTATGGGAAAGATAGAGGTTAAGTGTGAGATATGCGCAAGATAAGGCTATTAGAAGGCTTGTTATAGTGTATTCAGAGTGCATTCACAGTGCATTCATAATGCATTCATAATGCGGCAAGCCGCAATTTTGAATTATGAATCCGCCGCGGCGGATGAACCTTGCCGCCGGCAGGCAGGTTTTGAATGAAACACAATGAAATTTATCAGAAGAATATCTTGACATAAAAAACAAAGATCAAAATGGCAATACTATAATGTTTGGGACTATTTTTGCTTACTCTTTTTTGTTTGAATGTTTATTGGAGTAAAACCTTCGAGGTTTAGGAAAACCTCGAAGGTTTGCTTATTTTCTGTCCCACCCTTTAATCTTTTCTAAATAATAAAAATAATCTCATGACAATTTCCTATTTAAAAGAATATTTTTAGCGTAATAATATTTAATTCTAACTTTAAAGCAATATGCGCTAAATGGTATAATAATTGTGGAAATATTGCAGTGCAAATCAGTTCAGTCTGATGACGGGTCACTTGCACAAATTAAAATGATTGCTCTTAATAAAAATCGGATTCGGAAGGGGTCTTCTGGGAAAAATTGTATTTGTCTAATCCGATTTCTTTCTTCCTCATTTAATAATAATAATTGTTAATAGGTTTTTAAATTTATATAAAACGATTTCCTAAAAATCATAAGGAGTGAGTTATGAAAATAACAGTAATACTTTTTTCTCTGATTTTCTCATTTTTACCATTTGCTATTTTACCTCAATCACTTGGTATGGGACAGGGATATCATACTATCTTACTTAAATCCGACGGCACTGTTTACACATGGGGACAGAACTTTTATGGTGCGCTGGGAAACGGTACAACAAAAGAAAGTCATGTCCCAGTAGAAGTATCAAGGGGAGCATATTCCGGCACTACTTACCTTGGAGATAACTCAAGCAATAAGATTATTTCAGTAGCTATGGGAAGATTTCATTCCATTGCTCTTGCCGAAGACGGGACTGTTTTCACTTGGGGACTTAATAGTGACGGCGAATTGGGAAATAGCACTACAACAAATAGCAGTATTCCGATAAAAGTATTAAAGGGATCTTACTCCGGGATTGCTTACCTTGGTGATAACCCAAGTAATAAGATCATTGCAGTGTCTGCGGGGAATGTTCATTCCGTCGCCCTTGCTCAAGACGGAACAGTTTATACATGGGGAAATTATTATATTGGAAGGAGCAATACACCGGTAAAAATACCAATGGGAGCATATTCCGGCACTGCTTACCTTGGCGATAACCCGGGAAATAAGATCATAGCAGTTTCTGCGGGATATAGTTATTCCTTAGCTCTTGCTGAGGACGGTACTGTTTATACGTGGGGATATAATATTTATGGTCAGTTAGGAAATAACACAACTACAACTAGCGATGTCCCAATAAAAGTATTAATGGGAGCTTATCCCGGCACAACATATCTTGGTGATAACTCAAGTAACAAAATCATTTCAGTTGTTGCGGGAGATAGTCATTGCATCGCTTTTGCCCAGGACAATACTGTTTATTCATGGGGACGTAATACCTATGGTCAGTTGGGAGATAGCTCAAATAATCATAGATATGTTCCTGTAAAAGTATTAATGGGAGCTTATTCCGGCACTGCTTACCTTGGCGACGACTCAAACAATAAGATCATTTCACTCGTTGGGGGAGATAGCCATTGCATTGCTATTGCCCAGGACAATACTGTTTATACGTGGGGGCATAATAACTATGGTCAGTTGGGAGATGGTTCAAATAAAGATAGTTATGTCCCTGTAAAAGTATTAAAGGGAGCCTATTCCGGCTCTACTTATCTTGGAGATAATTCAAGTAATAAGATTATTGCAGTTTCTACGGGATCATTTCATTCATTTGCTCTTGCGCAGGACGGGACTGTTTATACATGGGGATATAATACCAATGGTCAGTTGGGAAACAATTCCACTAGTGCAACTTCTCTCCCTGTTATTGCGCAAGTTCCCGGAGGCGCACTGCCTGTAGAATTAACAATCTTCACAGCAAAATATTCCGGAGATAAAGTAGAATTGCAATGGGATACAGCGACGGAAGAAAATAACTATGGCTTTGAGGTAGAGCGGCAAAAAGACAATGGGCAATTGGCTGCAGGCATTTGGGAAAAGATTGGATTTGTTAAAGGAAGCGGCAACAGTAATTCGCCGAAGAGTTATACTTTTGTTGATGTTAATTCACTTAACGGAAAAGTTAGATATAGACTAAAGCAAGTAGATAACGACGGTAACTTTGAGTATAGCTCAGTTATAGATGTTAATGCGGCTGAAATACTGAACGGATTTTTGTTAAGTCAAAATTATCCTAATCCTTTTAATCCATCTACGCAAATACAATTCGGAGTAAGTAAAAATACTTATGCTACATTAACTATCCACGATATACTCGGCAAAAAGGTTTCGACATTGTTCAACGGTAATGCTGTGGCGGGTCAGGTTTATAACTTAACTTTTAACAGGAACGACCCTTCTTACCGTCCAGGTAGCCTGGCAAGCGGCATTTATTACTATAAGCTTCAAACGAATGAGAAAACAGAGGTCAGGAAAATGCTTTTGATGAAGTAGGAAGGAGTGAAGGAGTGGTGGAATAATGGAATAGTTGGAAATTCCCCGACATTCCATTATTCCACTTTGTTAGGCAAAGGAGTTATTAGTGATGCCCTTATACAGGTAGAGTTAAATAATAGAGATTTATAAAAATTTCCATAATGAAAAGAAATACAAAACTAAGAAGATCAGACAAGAAATTTTTTTTGATTAAAAACATTTTAGACTTTCTTTTAGGAATTATTATCCTACTAATTGCATCGCCTTTCATGCTTGTAACAGCTATTATTTTATTTCTGATATTTAGGTCGGTGCCTTTTATTGTCCAGGAGAGAGGGATAACGGAGGAAAAACACGTCTTTAATATTTACAAGTTCAAAACAATTAAGCCAAACATCGATAATAATCCTGGAAGGGATGAAAACATCTTACATAAGCAGCACCTTTCGGATTATGTGCCAGCGTTTTGCAGGTGGTTACGGAAATCGGGCTTAGATGAGCTCCCACAAATAATTAATGTACTTAAAGGAGAAATGAGTCTGATCGGTCCCCGTCCTTTAATGATTAGCGATCTTAAAATTCTTAGACATAAACATCCTGATTATTACCGCAGGCGGCAATTAATAAAAGTTAAACCAGGCATTACCGGGTTGTGGCAGGTTCATGGAAATAGAAGTCAGGGAATTGAGAATCTTTTACACCTCGACATTAAATACAGCGAGAATGTTTCTGTTTCTCTTGATGCAGAAATTTTTCTTGCTACAATACCATTAGTAATTAGGAGTAAACACTCCGATGCTATTATTTCAGGTATGACAGAAAGCAAGGTGTTGAATCCTGCAAACAATTCTTTGACAATACAATCGTGAGGGTAAAATAATTCACGCAATTTTTATTGTTTTCTCATATTGGATTGCTCAAGTTTAAGAATTAATGGGAAATTTTACTTTTTAGGCAGAGTTGATATCGTCTATTTCATGAATAAAGGATCATTTGTTTGGAAATAATGTTTTAATAGCTTGACAAAGATGGGTATAAACTTTAATTTTGTAAGCCTTTTTAAGAAAGCAATTCCGCGATAGCTCAATGGTGGAGCATTCGGCTGTTAACCGAAGGGTTGCAGGTTCGAGTCCTGCTCGCGGAGCATTAAGGGATTTATGGTACCAAAAGTATTGTAAGTCCCTTTTTTTTTGATACTTGAGCAGGTTCTAACGGCTTCTTTTTCGGCTTTCGACCTTTCAACGACACATTAATTTCATTCAACAGTAAAAGTGGCTTTTCAAGCTCAATATGCAATATTTTATCTTTTAAAGAGAAGTTCGAACCGAGACATGAAAGAATCATTCTTTTTTGTTCTAAGGTTCCTTTATTAAACACTTCAACAGCAGTGCTTCCGAATTTAAGTAAGGATTCTATATCTTCCATACTTGCGTTACTTTCTCTGTTCAATTCTCTTGTCTAGAAGTTTTTCAAAGAGGGTATTACAAATCATGGACATTTTCATCAAACTTTGGATAATAAATATCAAGAATTTTTTGTGCAATAACGGAGCAGTGCAAAGGACTACGAACGAAACTAAACTTTAGCAAAGGAAATTGATATATAAAATAATCAAAAATATTTTGATATAAAAAATGAAATCGAAGTATACAAATCTTATTAATTAATCTACGGCCTAGATAATGCAATTAGCTTTTTACCGTAAATAATTTTTCTCTTTTATGGCGATAATATCTGAAGGAATAACGGTAGACTGGATATTACATTCAGCTTTAATATAAACGATAGAATTATTAATTATTTTATTTATACCGTAGTCCACTAACTCATTTGCAATATTAGATAGTTGGAATGGTGCTACTTTCTTAATAGGTATTTTGCATTGCACTATGCAAGGTTTTCCAAGTTTTTCAAGAAGTGGATAATACTTATCCTTTTTACTATAAAGAATTCTTCGTGTAACTTCACCACCATAGTATTTAAAAAGGTCTTGACATCCTATATCATTACTAAAGTCTTCTGTTAATACAAACCATATCATATTTTGTCTATTTTCAAATCCTTTATCGTTTTCGTAGTTATCAAATAAGTTTATTATTTCAGATATATCTTTTGGAGGTAGTAATGGAGATAATGTTCTTAAAATTTCAGTTAATATTGTTTCCTTAGTTAAAAGCTTTAGCCCACCATATAATATGCTATCAAAGTCTATTAGCTTTGTACAATGCGTTGCTTTTATTTCGTACTTAGATAAAGTTCTCTCGAGTATATTGAGAGTACTGCTAAGTATTGGTGTTTCTATAGAACATAAATGGTTGCATTCCCTTAAATTATGTTTTTCTTTTGCGTCTTTCTCTTTTTTAATAATATCAACATTAGAAAAAATCAAGTCACATATGTCTGAAGGCCATGTTTTTTCATTTTCAAAGTCAATCATGTTCTTTCCTTTAATTGCTATAAAGGTCGAGGATATTCAACCCTCTAAAATTCTCATTAAATATGAGCAATCATTTGCAATTAGTCCCATACTTTGATATTAATAATGCTTTTTTATTTGCAATACCAAATAACCATAATTATTTTGATCTACTAATAGGCGAGTTGGTTCATTCTACTTTCAGGATTTCGT
>JAJYOQ010000286.1 GCA_021796135.1 Bacteroidota bacterium | reverse complement strand
CTTTTATACTGCCAATTTTTGAATAAAAATAATATTTAGTTTCCCATTTTTTGTATAACTGGAATAGAGCCTTTTACTTGGGCTCTTCAGTGTTTGAGTGAAAACTGAAGCAAAACATTATCTGTAACTTAACTTTTTTAAAAAAATGAAAGCAGCGATCTTAAATTTGGAGAACTGGGATTTTATAGGGTATACTTATTAAATCCGGCAAAAGAAACTATAGCCAGTTCTTTAATTGAAATAATTCCAAATTAAATAAATTTAATCTTTGTCAATCATTTTTTTTAACTATTTATAAAGCGAGCTTTATTTTAGAATAAGATTTGATATAACATAAATATTGAGTTTATATTTTCATAATTCAATTATTAAGTAAACTATATGTTTGAAAGGAACTAGATTAAAGAAATTGGTGATAATAAATGATCGGTAAAAATAATTTCAATAATTTGAACTAAGCTAAATTAATATTTGTAAAACAGTAATCAAGCAACTACAGATTTACTCACTTTAATAAAATAATTGCCCCCATATTCAGTTACTTGCAAAATGTAAAAATATATTTTATATTTGTTATTAAGATTTAGTCTTAATAAAAATAACAAAACCAATTAATTTAATATTTTTACATTTTATCGGCTGAGGTAACCTTGAGATCGTATTTTTTGTCCAATATATTTGTTATATCATTTATTTTCATTGGCTCATTAACTGCACAGACTTCAGATTCAACGTATCTATTAAATACTATAATTATTAAAGGATATCGCATTTTGGATGGAACAGGCAGAATGAATGATTATGTAAATCAAATAATTTATGCGGGGATGAAAAATGAATTACTAGAAATTGACAGTTTAGATGCTAATAAAGCAATTAATAATACAAGGCAAATTATTGGACGGATACCCGGAGTAAATATAATCGAGACTGAGAGCGGTGGTTTTACAGCAAATGGGATTGGATTCCGGGGCTTAAATCCATATCAGAGTATCGAGACTAATACCAGACAAAACGGATACAACATTTCTGCAGACTTGTATGGCTATAATGAATCCTATTACCTGCCTCCAATGGAAGCGGTGAAAAGTATTACATTTCTTCGCGACGGCTCTGCCTTAGCCTTTGGACCGCAACTAGGAGGAGTGATAAATTATCAATTAAAAGACGGCAGCGATAAACCAATTGAAATTAAATCCTCACAGACAGCTGGAACCTATGGTCTGTTCAATAGCTTCAATTCAATCGGAGGTAGCAGAGGCGATCTCAGTTATTATGGATTTCTACAATACAGGCGTATTGAAGGATGGAGAGATAATTCACAGCAAACACAATGGTCTGGATTTGCTAGTCTCAAATATAATCTAAGCAGCAATCTTCAAGCAGGAATTGAATATACATTTCTGCGTAACCTAATTCAGATGCCCGGCGGGCTTACAGATTCCATGTTTAACATTGATCCAAGACAATCACTACGAAGCCGGAATTGGCTCAGCAGTCCATGGAATGTTCTGGCATTACATGTTAACTACAAATTCAGCGATCAGTCCTCTATTAGTCTTTTATCGTCGTACCTTTTAAGTGAACGTAATCTGATTTGGAGAAACGAAGACGGAGGACCGGCGGCAAAAGATTCTATAACGGCTGATCTGAGTTATGTACCCCGTGAACTTGAACGTGAATATTTTCGAACATTCAATAATGAGGTTAGATTTCTTGATAATAATTATCTTTGGGGAATGAAGCAGACATTTTCTTTTGGATTGCGGCTATCATATTCCCATTTAATTAGAAGAGAAGGAGCCGATGGAACAACCGGAGTTAATTTTGATTTAACCCAAACCTCACCCTGGCAGCAAGATATGAATTATTATACAACTAACATTGCCCCATATATTGAAAACATATTTACTCTTTCTGATCGCTTCAGTCTTACTCCAGGCGTTAGATTTGAGTATCTTAGCAATAAAGCAATTGGATATGCTCCAAATAAAACAAATGTCAGCAGCCAGCAAACCATCCCGGTTAATAATCAAATATCAACACGATCATTTATATTGGGCGCTTTAAGTTCTCAATATAAGGTTTCCGAAACCGGGAATATATATGCAAATATCAGCCAGTCTTACCGCCCGGTTACATATAGTAATTTGACACCGTTTGGTTCTTCGATGGAAATAGATCAAAATCTAAAAGATGTTTCATCATACGAAACTGATTTTGGATATCGGGGCTTTGTCCGAAATGTTTTGAATTTTGACGTGAGCATTTATTATATGAATATTAAAAATGAAATAGGCATAGTAGAGAAAAAAAGTAGCAGTAAAACATATTTGTTCGAGACAAACACCGGAAGTGATGTACATAAAGGAATCGAAGCCTATATTGAATTGAATATTTTAGATGGATTGCTTGATCAAAATACTATAGGAAAGTTAAGTGTTTACAACTCCTTTGCATATACGGATGCTCATTATATTTCTGGAGAATTTTCCGGTAATCAGGTTGAATATGCCCCAAAATATATTAACCGAACAGGAATAAATTACAGTATCGCAGGATTCTCAGTAAATGTCCAGTACTCTTATAATTCATATTCCTATGGAGATGCCGGCAATACAAAATACTCGCCTGATGGGTTAATCGGTATTATACCCTCCTATAGTATAATTGATTTCTCTAGCTCTTATAATATTAATAATTATAAGTTTAGTTTCGGCATAAATAATTTAACTGATGCAAAATACTTTACAATGAGGACAAATGAATACCCCGGACCTGGGATTATTCCTTCAATCGGAAGAATGGTTTATTCGGGATTATCGATTAGAATTTGATAACATAGGTTACTTTAATAAAACGAGTATATATGAAAAAAAATAAAACTGAAAATGCAAGTAAATTAGCAAGTTTGACCTTTAGTCTTATTATCAGCTGTGAGGAGAAAGAAAGCCGGTTTGCTGACATATATCGGCTAACTCATTCGGAATATAGATGTCTTAGACTATTTATTGGAGATGAACATCTAAATAATAAAGTTATAGCAAAAAATATGAATAAAAGCAAAAACCAAGTATCAAAAATTATTGATGGATTAGTCAAAAAGGATTATGTTATAAGGAGTATAAATATTAAAGACAGGCGTACAATGGAGCTGATGCTTTCATCTAAGGGTAAAGAATTAGTGGAAAAATTGAATGACTCATACCTTGATATTCACAAGAATATTTTATCTGACATTGAAGCATCAAAGCATGACCAGTTAATAAATTCTTTGACATTACTACTTTCCTCTCTTGAAAAATGGATTTCGAGAACATAACCAATATAAAATAAATTCTATTATTTTTGGACAATTATTGAAATCTTGAAAATTCTGAAATAAGAATCATCTAATCGAGAGCTGTGTTCAATTATTTTATTAACCACACAAATCAAAAAGATGTTACAAAAAAGCTTGATATATGGTCACTAAAAATAGGAATTCGGTATTCTACAGAAATAATGAAATCGAAGCTGGTTATAGTTATATGATTGTATGGAACCGCAGAGGACTTTATCCTCCAAATGATCCTGACAGCTCGGTTGAAGAAAGAATGAATACTCTAAACTTTTCTCTGGGTGCATATTATAAATTATAAGTAGTTAATTATCTTATTTTTGAAATTCAACTGCCCTCGCAGCAAGATGGGTAATAAAATAATTTTTACCTGATTAAGTAAATGCCATTTTATTAGGCAAAGACTAAAAGCCTTGAATTAGAATATCTAAAATGAATAATTAAATAAGAGCGACATTCCTCCATTATTAACTATGGGAATAATTGAATATGAAGAATGTTTTCCTTTGATAGTCGCCTGATCATTATTATTTCGTCTTGATACGATTTTGCCGAAGCAATATCCAATTGCAATACCCAGCGGTAAATCGCTATACCAATGCATATCGTTTTGTACAAGACTAATACCCAAAGCTCCGATTAAAAAATAACTTACCGGTTTCAGCCATTTTACATTAGGATAGTTTTCATTTATTACTGTTAAAAATGCAGTCAAACTTGTAATATGTCCCGATGGATAAGAATAATAATTTGGCTGAAAGTGCTGATACTCTCCTAAATCAGGAAATATATCCCACTGTCCACCGGGTTTTGTCGATACTGCAGGACTTTGTCTTCCGGAAATCCTTTTCAATACTTGATCAAAAAGACCCGATGATATTATTGTTTCAATACATTCAAAAGAAAGTTTTAAAGCTTTATCATCATTTGCAAGATAACCATAAATAATTGCTGCCCCAGATAAACCTAGCTGCCATTTTGCTTCACCAAAATTAACAGTAAATTCACTTAATTTTATCAAACTTGGATTCTTTTTGAATATTGTTTTTGATTTTTCCCAATTCGGTTGATCAGTAAAAACAAGTCCGGCTGTTATTGCCGACAAAAATAAGACCGGTTCAATGCTATTCTTGTTTATTATTTCATCCCCAAAGTCGTAAAAATCCAGGGGAACATTTGTAATAACTTTATACCATTTGTTTAAATGATATATTTCAATAGAGGAATCCTTGGAAGATCCCTCTATATTAGAAGAATTACTTCTTAAAAATTTGTTGTCTTTTTGCTGTGCGTTGATTCTCGGATGTATTAACAATAAAAATAAAACAAATACAAATATTTTTTTAAGAAATTCCAATATTATCAGAATAATAAATATTGATTAAAATAATTTTTCAAGATTATCGATTTGGTCGGAATACTTATTCACATATTCTCTATATTCTTTTGAAGTAATCATTTCTTTTAGAGATTTAATTTTTGAAACTAATCTTTCAAATTCTGCAGCTTGTTTATTCCCGTTATGTGAAATAATTACCGGTTTTAGAATTGACCAAGTCTCATCAATATCTCCTAGTCTTCTGTTAACTGCCACCGAATTATTATTTTTGCCTTCCAAAAATAACTCACGCCCTAAGTAATCGAGTCTCGAAACTTCAGGTGGGATTTTATGACTGAAGCGATTCTCAAAGTCAGTCCCAATTCCTGTAATTTGATTTGCTGCAAAAGCAATTTGATCTGCTTGCTTTGATTTTAGATTTTTATTTAACATTTCGACATAGTGAGAATAAAAATCTATTAATTGAGGAGATAGTTTATTTTTGATTGCTTCAGCACGGTATGAACTATATAAGTTGTCAATTGCGTCTATTTTCAATTTTATTTTACTCCAGTTAGAAGCGCTGGCATAGTCTACCAAGTCCTCAGCAGCTTCACCTGTGCTATAAATAGCTTTCGGTAATTGCTGGGCTTTAATTTGATTGTTATAAATAATTACAAAAAACATCAAGCTGAAAATCCACAGTGAATTTTTCAACATGTTTCCTTCTACTTGAACTTTCATATTAGCTCCTTTAAATTGAATTTAAATAATTTGTTGTTAAACGAAACATATTGATTCAATATGAAATTAATATGAAAAATACTGAAGTAAGAGCCGCCTTATCGAGAGCTGTGCGTGTTGGGTCATAATAAAAGGTAACCGAAAGATTATAAAAAAATATGTTAATAAACAGGTTCATAATAAGGTAAAAATATAAAAATAATGTAATAATAATTGTTTCTTTCTTTTTTTGCTACTTTT
>JAJYOQ010000285.1 GCA_021796135.1 Bacteroidota bacterium | reverse complement strand
ATTAAAGTATGCATTCCCTTACAATACCGCCGGAAATATATTTTTATCATTTAAGAAAACCTGTGAGGAATATAATTTAGTTGTTTCTGATGACGGAGTCGGAATTAAAGAAAAAATTGATTTAGAAAACCACAAGACATTAGGGCTTCGTTTAATCAATCTGCTGACTAGACAGTTAAAGGGAAAATTAGAAGTAGATCAGCCGGAAAGAGGTTTACGTTTCAGCATAAAGTTCAGGATTGAAAACTAAAAATGGACAGTTCTATCGAACATAAAGCAAGTATTTTAATAGTTGAAGATGATGCTTTAATAGGTGACAGCACCAGGTTTCAGTTAAAGAAAGCTCAATACAAAACTGTCGGAATTGCATCTAATACACAGGAAGCCATCAAAATGGCTAAGGAAAAGCATCCGGATTTAATACTTATGGATATTAACCTTGGCAGTTCTGGTGATGGTGTATTAGCTGCTCATGAGATACAAAAGTTTGCAGATATTCCTTTCATATTCCTTACAGCATATACCGATAGTGAAACGGTTGATCGAGTAAAGAAAACAAGTCCATACGGATATTTAATAAAGCCGTATGACTATAGAGAAATGCTAGTAGCAATAGAAACAGCCCTATATAAACATAGTTATGATAAAAAATTAAAAGAACAAGAGCTGATGTTTCGGACAATAGCAAACTTTGCTTATGAATGGGAATTCTGGATATTACTTGACATGAGTTTTAAGTATTGTTCACCCTCATGCGAAAGAATAACAGGCTATACCGCAGAAGAGTTCATTAAAAACCCGAAATTGCTTTTTGACATTGTCTACACAAAAGACAGAGCTGAATTTGAAAAGCATTTTAAGCAATTTCATAATCATAGGAGAGAAGAAACTGTCAAAACCTATCAATTTAGGATTTTTGATAAGCAAGGAGAAGTAAAATACATTAGACATACCTGCAGTCCCATTATTGACGAGCAAAATAATTATCTCGGCAGAAGAGTCACGAATGTGGATATTACGGAAAGCAAGATTTATGAAAATTCTTTGAAAGAGAGCGAAGAAAGATATTTAAGTTTAATTAATACATCATTGGATGGTTATTGGCTTGCCGATAATGACGGGAATATTTTAGATGTAAATGAAGAATATTGCCGAATGACCGGTTATTCAAGGGCAGAACTCTTAACAATGAATATAAGAGATTTGGAAGCAAGAGAACAACCGCCGGATGTAAGAAAACATTTTAAAAAAATAATGTATGACGGATTTGACCGTTTTGAGTCAATCAACAAGCGGGCAGACGGCAGTATTATAGAAGTAGAAGTAAATACCCGCTATCTTACAACTCAAAAGAAATTTGTGACTTTTATAAATGACATTACAAATAGAAAAAATGCTGAAAATGAGTTACGTAATAGTGAAAGTCGTTTTCGACAGGTGCTGGAAAATTCTCTGGATGCGTCTTACAAACGTAATTTACTGACAAATTCTTATGAATACCTGAGTCCGGTTTTTGAAAAAATTACCGGTTATACCGTTAAGGAATTCACTTCTATGTCGATATTGGAGGTTCTTGAATTAATCCATCCTGAAGATAGAGAACTAGTAGAAAAGGCAGTTTCTGAGTCTATGCAAGACGATAAAGGCAAATCATATTATATTGACTATCGATTAAAGAATAAGGCAGGAATTTACCTCTGGTTCCGGGATCAATTCATTATCGTACGAGATGAAAAGAACATTCCGCTGGCAATGATAGGAAGCGTAGGAGATATCACTGAAAAATTAGCTCAGCAAAATGAATTAAGTAAATATCAGGAACATCTTGAAGAATTACTGGAAGAACAAACCGGACAAATAAGGAAACAGAATATTTTCTTCAGAACTCTTATTGATACTATACCTAATGTAATTTTTGTTGAAGACACAGAGTTTAGATTTACTGAAGTAAACAAATCTTTCGAAGATTTCTTCGGTGTTAATCGCGATATGGTTTTGGGCAAAACTATTGCCGATTTTGTACCAGATGAAATTGCAAAAGTCGCCAGGCAAAATGAAGAAAAACTTTTAGAAGATCATAAAACTGTAATTTATGAATCATTTGTCCCGAATAAAAATAATAATATGGTGCCTGTAATAATTTATAAATCCTCTTTTGGTATTCCCGGGGAAAAACCCGATGGAATAACAGCAATGCTAATTGATAATACTAAGCAAAAAGAATTGGAAATAACTATATTAGAATCACTTAAGAAAGAAAAAGAACTAAGCGAAGTAAAAACAAATTTCATCTCAATGGCTTCTCATGAATTTAGAACACCTTTAACTTCGATTTTGAGCTCCGCAGATTTATTGGAGTTATATCATGCGAAATGGGATGAATCAAAGATTATAACCCATCTAAATAGGATTCAAAATTCAGTACAAGTTATTACTTCATTGCTAGATGAAGTGCTGGCATTAAATAGAAGTGAAAGGGGAATAATTGAATTGAATCCCTCTCTCTTTGATTTGCAAGAATTTTGCAGTGAAATCATAGATCAAATAAAATCGCAGATGTCACCGAATCAAAATATAATTTATGAATTTAAATTATCAAATAGGCAGGTCGCAGCTGATATGCAAATATTAAATCATATTTTAAATAATCTTTTAAATAATGCAATCAAATATTCACCTGACGGAGGAAATGTAGTGCTCGCCGTTGAGGAAGATGATGAATCCTTAATCTTTAGCGTTCAGGATAACGGAATCGGAATACCCGAAGAAGACCAAAAGAATTTATTCGAACCATTTTTTAGAGCTAAAAACAGCAGCGGAATAAAAGGGTCAGGTTTAGGGCTGACAATTATTAAAAGGTATGTGGAAATACACAAAGGAGAGATATCCTTTCAAAGTAAATTGGGCGAAGGTACTAAGTTTATAATAAAGATAAAAAAACTAATCGTTCAGAATTAAATATAAAACAAATGCTAAATAAAATTTTAATAATCGAAGATGATGCTTCTATAAGAGAAGACATTTCAGAAATGTTCAAAATGGAAGGTTTTGAAATATCATCAGCAGTTAACGGAAAAACCGGGATTGAACAGGCAATCTCTTTTCTTCCAGATCTTATTATCTGTGATTTATCAATGCCGGACATGGATGGATTCGATGTTAAAAAACATTTAAACCAAAATAAAAAAACTGCATTTATCCCTTTCATTTGTTTAACTGCAAGAACTGACATAAAAGATGTACAGAGGGCGATGGAACTCGGTGCTGATGATTATATCTCCAAACCGGTCAGAGCTAAAAAGCTTCTGGAACTTGTATCAAACCGGCTGCAGAGGATTGAAGATCTAAAAGTTTCAAAATCAACTATTTCCGAAAAAAATACTTTTATTTCACATGATGAACGAGTCATATTTAAGTCCGGTGAAAAGCATATTTTGGCAGTTATAGAAGATATTGTAATAATAAAATCTGCTGATGATTATTCGGAGGTTTTTCTAAAGTCAGGTGAAAAAATATTAATAAAAAAATCTCTTAAAAGCTGGGAAGAAACACTGCCCGATAAATCTTTTCTTAGAATTCACAGAAATACAATAATCAATACAAAACTCATCGAGAAAATTGAAAAAATGTTCAACGGTTCTTATGTAGTTCGTCTAAAAGATTACCCCGATGCCATATATTTCAGTCAAAGATACTCTCAAAAAATTCGCAAATTATTGCTGATAAAATAAGATCTGAAATACAAGAGACTTCAACAATTTTAGGTTCATAAGTCACAAGTTTTTCACCTTTCTAATTAACAAGCTTCTTCGTTTAACCTATATATCTCTGCGCTAACCGCCAATTATGATCGTTTACCTATTATATTTATAATAATAATATCAGCTGCCGATAATTAGATTAAGGATAAGAGTATGTTGGAATAAAAAGCAATTTATTATTAAAAAGGAATATTTTGACTTCAATTGATTCTAATGGTGCTTCTGGCGGTAAAAATTATTTTGATGAGAATAACAATTTCATCGATATAGATATTCTAAATACTAATTTAGATGAAACTGTCGATAGTATTAACCATATTTCGACAAATTCCGAAAGGGACTTTCTGGAAATCGGAATTAAACTCCGGAAGTTTTCCGATACCTCCAATAAACTAACAAACATAGCTAATCAAGCCGCCGATGCAGTATCAGACGATATCCTGCAAAATGGAATTTCAAACCTAAATGAATTCATAATAGAATTCAGGAGTTACCTAAAGTCTTCATTAAGTGAAATCAAGATTGATAAATCTGAGCTTCAAAGAATCCTTCCGAGCATAGAAGCTATCTATGATCAGATAAGCGGGTTCGAAAAAATTGTGAAGAATCTTCGGATGCTTGGGATTTCGACAAAAATAGAGAGTGCCCGGTTAGGTACTGAAGATCAAGGATTTTATGCACTCGCAGAAACAGTGGACAAGCTTTCAAGTATGATAAAAGAAAAAGCAGAAGCCATTCTGCGTAAATCAAACTATCTTATCGTAGAGTTGAATACAACAATTATTAACTTGACGAAATTAGAAATAGATCAAACTAGACAATCGGATGTAGTTATTAATCAGAGCCAGGAATCGATAAATACTTTTCATTTAATGCACGAAGAGCGTTTAAGGAAAACTGAGAATATTTCAAATATCTCATCAAGTGTCTCAAAAAACATTTATGATATAGTTACATCCATCCAAATTCATGATATTACCCGTCAAAGACTTGAACACGCAAAAAGTTCTTTAGATGATGTTGTTGAAAAAGTTAGCTCAGTTCGGACCACCGAAAGTATTGAAGAGCTAGAAGAAAAATTGGGATTCATTTTTGATATTTGCAGCCTTCAATCCATGCAGTTAAAACAATCGATTGAGGAATTTATTGATGCAGTAAATGATATCTTATCTAATTTAAGCTCCGTCGGTGATAATATTAAAAGCATTTTTACCGAAGCCACTTCGCTGTTAAATGACAATGATATTTCTAGTAAAAGCTCCCTGAAAAGTATGAAGGAGGAGTTAGCTGCAATTTCAAACGGGCTTAAGAAAAGTATTGAAAATGGAAATGAACTCTCTAATTCAATAAACTCTGTAGTGGCTGTTGTTGATGATCTATCAAAATATGTGCTTGAAATAGAAGACTTAGGTTCTGAAATTGAAATAATAGCATTAAATGCAAGAGTAAAAGCAACTAGGACGGGGACTATCGGTTCTGCATTAGGGGTACTCTCAGAAAATATTCAAAGACTTTCAATCGATGCCAAATCCCATTAAGTGTTGAGCTAATTTCTTCATTTAGCTGGTTAACACCGGTTTTTAAATTGTGAATATAGTGTTCAGCATTTTTTTCTAATTCAATTAACTTTGAAACTAACTCATTGACATTGTTAGCTTTAAGAATCATATTGTGGTTATTGTTTTTATAAACTCCTGTTTCAACACTATTTTTCAAATTTTTTGATTCATTGCTAATACTGTCCAAAATTTCAGTTGATTTAACAGTTTGGGATTTGGCATCGATTGAAAGTCTTTGAATATTTTCTGAGAGTACCCCTAATGCAGAACCGATAGTCCCCGTCCTAGTTGCTTTTACTCTTGCATTTAATGCTATTATTTCAATTTCAGAACCT
>JAJYOQ010000284.1 GCA_021796135.1 Bacteroidota bacterium | reverse complement strand
TTTTCGACATTCTTGAATAGATATAATTAGCAAAATCTAGTGATATAACATTGTTAAAAGCATTTTTACATTCTGATTTAGTCCTTCACTTTGATTTTGAATTTCACCTTTTTGGTTAATGAATGTTATCAGATTTGAATGCGTAAACATACCCGACTGATTCTCTTTATATTTAAATCCAATTATTTGTGCAAGCTCGGCTATTTGATATTTTGAACCAGTAATAAGACTCCAAATACCTGGGTTAAGATTTCTTTCATCAGCATACTTTTTTAATATTTCAGGAGTATCTCTTTTAGGATCAACCGATACAAGTACAAACCGGTAATTATCAAGATATTTTTGTGGAATCGCAGCCTGAAGTCTTTGTAGTTCATTTACAATTATGGGGCATGCAGTGGGGCAACGTGTATAAAACATAGCAAGAATAACTTTTTTCCCTAAAAAACAATTTAGTTGAACAGATTTGCCAAATTGATCCTTCCAGATGGTTCTAAGTTGATATATGGAATCATTAGAATATTGTCCGGGAGCTAATTCATTGCAGCAATTATTCTTTGCAGAAATTCTTTCATCAATTTGAATAGCTTGGGAAGTTACCCCCTTATTGCCTGACTTCTCCTTTAGTGATTGGTAAATAAAAGAGCCGACAACAGAAAGTATTATTACCGGGAGTAAAACAAAAATATATTTCTTCATTTTAAATTTCCTTCCATTTTTTTTAATTAAAGTCAGCTATTCATTTCCGATTAGGGATACGCACCGGAACCCCAAGTCGCCCATAGAATAATTTGCTTTAAGACTATTGCGAAAGCTAAATCTTAAGAAAGCGGGATAATCTTTGGGATTAGTAGCACTTGCGCCTGCACCGCCACAAATGCTGGAAGCCTCTATAATTGTTTCATTAAAATCAAATGTCCATTCATAAAAATGAACTAAGTCATTTGAATTATTTATCATACGAAGTTTTTCTGCGGCGTACTCCCATTCAGCAACAGTAGGAAGCCGCTTGCCCACCCATGTGCAATAAGCATTTGCAGCATACCAGGAAATGTCAGTAACCGGTTTATTACTTTTAACTTCATCACCTAAGTCAAGATCGCTTTTCCATTTTCTTAAATAATTTGCATCTGCAAAAATTATTTTTACCATGGATCTTCGCCATTTTGGGTTAGCTTTTACAAATTTCAAATATTCTTCGTTTGTTACCGGATTCTGATCAATATAGAAAGCATGAATAAATTGTTTTGAAGAATCATTATCGGATTTAAATAATGGACAGTAAAAACCTCCTTTTACCAATATCACATTATTTGATGCTTTTAAGTTGATTTTCCCAAATGACGAATAGCCTATTAATAGTACCAACAATATTGTAATATTTATTTTTTTTGCATTCATCTTAACTTTTCTATTTGCCGTTTCTAACCTTTGCTACTTCATCTTTGGTAACTGTTTTGCCTGAATTACCGAACGAATGATATACGTAAGTCAAAACCGCGGCAATCTGGTCGTCGCTTAAACTTTGCGCAGGCATTACATTATTGAACTGTTTTCCGTTTACAGTTATAACTCCATTCTTTCCGCGCAATACTATTCCGATTGCTCTCTGTTTGTCGGCATTTAAGAAATTCGATTGTGCAAGAGGAGGAAACACATTGGGGACACCTTTTCCGTCCGGTTGATGGCATGCAAAACACGTAGTCATAAAAACTTTCTTACCGGCTGCAACAATGTCATCAATGCTATTTGAATTTCCTTCGGATGATTTTGCATTTTGCGGATTGATATCAGTATTTCCAACTACTGAATTATTATTTTCCAATTTCTTATCCATTTCGGAGCCATAATACAAATTATCATCCTGCTTACCCGAAAATATTTCTTTATTTTCATTACCCGTAACCGTTAACATCCCGACAGCCCCTTTATTGAAAGCCCTAAAAATTGAATGGTCAACAATTGTATATGTACCCGGCACATTCACTTTAAATTCGACTATTGCAGCCCCGCCGGCCGGGATTGTAACAGTCTGAACATTTTCTTGAGTCACATTTGTTCCGCCGAATAGATAGACCTTATCAAATACAACACCTATAATATGAAAAGAAGAAGTTAAACATGGTCCAATGTTTCCGACAAAAAGCCTGATAGTTTCACCCACCTTTGCCTGGAGTGCATTGCTACCGGATAAAGCTCCAACAGAACCGTTAAAAACAACGTATGTAGGATTTTCCGCTAATGCTTTATCCAAAGAGAAATCTTGTAATCCGGGCGCACCATAATCCCCGGTAGTATAAAATTCACTTTGCATTATATAATATTCATGGTCAACAGGGGGCAATGGTTTTTTTGGTTGCACGTAAATAAGGCCATACATTCCGTTGGCTATATGAAGCGGTACCGGTTGTGTTGCACAATGATATATAAAAAGCCCAGGGTGATTAGCTTTAAAAGAAAACGTCGAAGAATGTCCAGGGACAGTTTGCGAAGCTGAGGCACCCCCGCCCGGACCGCTTACTGCATGAAGATCGATGCTATGAGGAACCGTACAGAGCGGGCTGTTATCCAAATGAAATTCTACTTCATCGCCTTCTTTTACTCTAATAAACTCACCAGGAACTTTTCCCCCAAATGTCCAGAAATTATATTCAACTCCATCCGCTAATCTCCCCGTTACTTGCATTGTTTCTAAATTAACAATCACCTTGCTTGGATGATTCCTCATTATTTCAGGCGGCACTTCCGGAGCATAAGTTAAATTTGCGTACTCTTCCCCTTTTACTTTGTTCGAATATTCATTACATCCATTGATCTGAAAGGTTATGATTGTAATTATTAAGAGTATTACAAATACTGCGGGTATTAAAATTATGTATTTAAGTTTAGGTTCAAGTTTAAGTTTCATTTTTAGCCCTATTTTATCATTTAGTTTTGATTTTAACTTTTTATCTTCTTGATTATCAGTCTTTTTTATCCGATTATTAATTAAAAAATTTTATATGTTATATCTTAAATTCTTTAATTGTTGAACTACTGATTGTAGTATATTCTAACTGATGCAAAACTATTGAAAAGAGCAGTACAATCCTTTGACTTAAGTCAGTATTTATACTTTTTATTCTGAAAGCTGTTTAAGGCGGGTATAATCAGTAATAATTATGGATTTTCCATTTACTTTTATAATCCCCTCGTCTTGCATTCTCTTTAATGTTCTGGAAAGTGTTTCGGTAATTGTCCCGATATACGCAGCTATTGTCTTTTTAGTTACATTTAGTTTTAGGAAAGGCTCTTCTAATTTATATGTCTTATTATTTTTAATTTCTCTTAATAAATATTCGGCTAACCTGTTAATAACCTCTTTTGACGAAAAGTTTTCTATCAAATTAGTCATTTCCCTAAGGCGTCTGCCAAAACCGCTTAACATTTTTAGGCTCATTTCAGGCTCAGCTTTTATTAACGATAAGAACCCTTCTTTCGGTACTAATATCGACACACTTTCTTCCAATGCCTGCGCTGTTGCGGGATAATTTCCACCTTCAAACAACGGAACATCTGCAAATACGGTTAACGGCTTTACAATATGTAATACTGCTTCCTTTCCATTAGCGCTGTTTTTAAATACCTTTATTGTCCCCTTTAGCAGTATATAAAAACCTTTATAAATATCCCCGTCGTAAAATAGAAACTCATTCTTCCTAAATTTTGAAGTCTTGGATATAGCAGTAATTTTTTTTAGCTGATCTATATTCAATTCTGAAAATAACGGAATTTCCCTTAATGTATCTTTTATAGCTACAGGCTCTATTGACATTTTATTGATTAATAATTTAAATATTCATTTATTTTATCATTTTTTATTTTATTTCCTGCAATGAATATTTCAAGTTGTACTAATATTTGGTTTATAGAAAGAAAATTAGTTGCAGGTATTCAATTCTATTCTTTTCCGTAAATTCTGCATAGTAATGTAAAAAGATATTTGATGAAAACTTCATGAATTGATAAAATAAATTTAATTTCTATACCTTAAATTGAATTATTGTTCAGTTTTGTTTTCTTCTTTTTAATTGTTCTGAAACTTATATACCTTTTATATAAATTTTCCTTTTCATTGTGAATTCTTCTTGCAGTTAAAATGTCATCATGAGAAATTAGACCTATCAATTTTTGGTGATCATCGTGTGCAATAATTGGAATACGCGTTACCTTGTACCTTGCCATCATATCTGCTGCTTCCCGCATAGAGTTGTCTTCGTATATTGCGATTAATGGTCCTTGAACAATTTCCATTATTTTCTTATCGCCGGATATCTCCTGATTTTCTAACTCCCGCCTTCTAATAATCCCAATTAGTTTTTCATATTCATCGATTACAGGATAAGCATGATGCAAAGTCCCTTCTTCACCTGAAGCCAACCATTTCCGTACTTTTGAAACCTCATCTTCAGCTTTAATAGAAACGACATTTTTAGTAGCGCATTCTTTTACTAAGATTTGTATGAGAAAATCTGCCGCATATTCACTTGGAACATTAACGCCTCTTCTTGCAATTTTTTCTGTCATTATTGTATTACGCATCATTAGGCTGGAAACTAAATATGCGCTACTACAACCCGCTAAAAGGGGTAATAAACCATGAGGCTGCATCGTCGTTTCGAAGGCAAATATCATAGACGCTAATAATGCCCGCGCTGAGCCGGCAAACATTGCAGCCATTCCTACGAGAGCCGCTATCCTTATATCAACGCCTGAATTTGGAAATAGACTTAAAATAATTGAGCCTAATGTAGCTCCCAGTCCGCCGCCGATAGTAAACAATGGGGCAAGCGTCCCCCCGGAAGTTCCGCTTCCAAGTGAAATAGCCCATGAAACAAATTTTAGAACAAATAAAATAATTAAAGTTTGTCCAAATATGCTCCCATTCAAGATATTATCTATATTATCATATCCAACTCCCAACGTATGCGGTGCAAAATACCCTACTATTCCTACAGCAATGGCTCCGATAGCAGGCCACCACATCCAATGAATTGGTAGTTTGTCAAACATATCTTCAACTAAATAAACAGCCTTTGTAACAAATACCGAGCAAACACCTATAATCAATCCCATTAATAAATAAATTACCAAAGCTACGGAACCTGGCTGAGCTACATCCTTTAAGGCAAATATCGGCGCTGTACCTACAAAAAATATTCTTACTGCTGTAGCTGCTGCACTTGCAAGAGTAACAGGTATTAAGGACTGTGGATTAAACTCAAATAACAAAAGTTCTACAGCTAATAGAACTGCTGAGATTGGGCTTCCAAAAGTAGCAGCCATTCCGGCTGCTGCACCGGCAGCCAAAAGAATTTTTCTTTCATCCGCACTTGTCTTTAGTAATTGTCCGATTAACGAGCCTAACGCACCACCGGTTGCAATAATTGGTCCCTCTGCGCCAAAAGGTCCGCCGGTGCCTATTGAAATTGCGGCAGAGATAGGTTTTAAGAATGTCAGACGGGGCTGTATTTTGCTTTCATTTAATAATACCTGTTCCATGGCTTCGGGTATTCCATGTCCTCTAATCCCGGCTGAACCATACTTTGCCATGAAACCGACAACTATTGCCCCGGCAATGGGAATAATTATCACCCACAGTCCAAGATGATTTTGAGCAGGTGAACTA
>JAJYOQ010000283.1 GCA_021796135.1 Bacteroidota bacterium | reverse complement strand
CCGTATATGAAATTATTACGGCGGATCTTTTAACTCCGGTGCTGGCATATTTAAAAATACGCCAACCGGGGAAACAAAGTTTTCTGCTTGAATCTGTCGAGGGTTCAACTAAAATGGCGCGCTACTCTTTCATTGGTAAAGATCCGTCAAAAATTTTCCTTAATTATGGGAAAGAACTTATTGAAACTGTTCATGGCGACCAAAAGAAATTTGAAAAAATAATTTTTGAGTATATCCGTGAGGAATTAAAAAAATATAGGCAGCCAAAATTGGATATCTTGCCTGATTTCACAGGAGGAATTGTTGGCTTTATTGGTTTCGAAAATATTTCTTTAATAGAAAAAGTAATTACTTTTAAAAATAACAATACAAATAACCCCGATTCTATCCTAGGAATTTACAATACGATCCTGGCATTTGATCACTTCAAACACCAGATTATATTAATTACAAATGTTATTGTAAATGAGAATACAAACCTTAAAGAAGCTTATGAAAATGCTAAAACTAGTCTAAAACAAATAAGAGAGGAACTTCAGAAACCAATTGATTATTATTCTGACTTTAAGCTGCAGGGAGAAATAATGGAGAACTTTGATCCCGATGAATTTTACCGGCAGGTTGAATCAGGAAAATCAAATATTATAGAAGGCGATATTTTTCAGATCGTTTTATCAAAAAGATTTTCTGCCAATTTTAAGGGTGATTTATTAAATGTTTATCGTGCATTAAGAATAATAAATCCCTCTCCTTATATGTATTATCTAGAGTTTGAAAATGATTTTACGATCATAGGAACATCACCGGAAGATTTAGTAAAAGTAAAAAACGGCAAGGTCCAAACCCTTCCTATAGCTGGGACAAGAAGACGCGGGAAAACAACTGAGGAAGATGATTTTCTTGAAAATGAAATGCTTAACGACCCAAAAGAAATTGCGGAACATACTATGCTTGTTGATCTGGGAAGAAACGATCTAGGTAGGGTTTGCCGGTATGGAACTGTTCAAGTCTCTGAAAAAATGAAAGTCCAGAAGTATTCTCATGTAATGCATATCGTCTCTAAAGTTGAGGGTTTATTAGCTAAAGATAAAGATTCTGTAGATGCATTGACAGCATGTTTTCCTGCCGGAACGGTCTCTGGTGCTCCTAAAATTCGAGCTATTCAATTAATTAATCAATATGAAAATGTAAGAAGGAATGTTTATGCTGGTTCTGTCGGTTATTTTGATTTTTCAGGTAACCTTGATATGTGCATAGCTATTAGAACTTTGTTTGCTGACAAAAATATCATTAACTGGCAGGCAGGGGCTGGAATTGTCGCTGATAGTCAGCCAAAGCTTGAGGCAAAGGAGATTAAGAATAAATCAGCTGCTATGATTAATGCTTTAAATTATGCGGAGGTTATTGATGAAAATATTGGTGATTGACAATTTTGATTCATTTACTTACAACCTCGTTCAGCTTATCGGATCTTCAGGTGAAGAATTGATTGTAAAAAGAAATGATGATGTTAACGAGAAAGATATTCTTGATATTAAGCCGGATAAAATCTTAATTTCACCCGGACCCGGAAGACCTGAAAATTCGGAGGCTTCTCTGATTGCAATTAAAAAATTCTACAACTCAATACCGGTTCTTGGTGTCTGCCTTGGGCATCAGGCAATTGGATTCTCATTCGGTGGAGAGGTTGTAAAGGCACCGGAACTAATGCATGGTAAAACTTCTAATATTACTCATGATAACAAGACAATCTTTCGTAATATTCCTCAAAATTTTATTGCAACACGTTATCATTCCTTAATTGTTGATAATGACTCGCTGCCGGAAGACTTAGAAGTCTCAGCTCGTTCTGAAGACGGAATAATAATGGGAATTAGACATAAAAAATATCCAGTGGAAGGAATTCAATTTCACCCTGAATCTTTCTTGACCATTGAAGGAGAAAATATAATTAAAAATTGGTTGGCATTATGATAAAAGAATATTTACAAAAAGTTATTGATAAAGAGGATTTGAGTTTTGATGAATCTTATTCTGCAATGATTGAAATTATGGAAGGAAATGTAAATAATTCGCACCTTGCGGGATTCCTGATTGCATTAAAATCAAAAGGAGAACATCCTGCTGAAATTGCTGGTTTTGCTACCGCAATGAAAGATAAAAGTATTAAAATCAATAGTAATGATAAAAACGTTATAGATGTATGCGGAACCGGAGGTGATAATTCAGGCAGTTTTAACATATCCACGGCAACTGCATTCGTTGTTTCAGCGGCTGGGATAAGGGTTGCTAAGCACGGTAACCGATCCATTTCCAGTCTATGCGGCAGCGCAGATGTCCTGCAAGAACTGGGGGTAAATATTGATTTGCCTAAAGAAAAATCAGAAGAGGCATTAGAGAAAGTAGGAATTACGTTCTTGTTTGCTCCCAATTACCATCCCGCAATGAAATATGCTTCTACTGTAAGAAAAGAATTAGGAATGAAAACGGTTTTCAATATGTTAGGTCCGCTTACAAATCCTGCAAATGTAAAACGACAAATAATCGGAGTTTTTAACTCAAAGGCAGCAAAAATAATGGCAGAAGCTGCGAAATTTCTTGACCTCGAAAAAGTTTGTTTCCTTTGCAGTGATAATAAATATGATGAAATATATCTCGTCGACACTACGGAGATTCATGAATATAACCGCAATGAAAATATTAAGTCCTATTCAATATCTAATGAAACTTTCAATTACCCAAAAATTGACTCTAATTCCATAAAAGGAGGAACAAGAGAAATAAATGCCAAAATTATTCTTGATGTTTTTGAGAATAAAAGGAGAAACGGGGCGTTTCATACTGTAGCTGCTAACTCAGCTTTTGCTCTTTATGCAGCAGGTTACTCAGATTCTATCCTGGATTGCCAAATAGCTGCTGAAAATTCAATTAAAAGCGGCGCTGCTTTATCAAAATTAAATGAATTGAAAAAGTTTAGTAATTCATAATCACTTAAATAATACTTATAATGAATTTTTTAGACAAAATATTAGAAATTAAAAATGATGAAGTTTCAGAATTAAGAAAAAACTTTTCATTCAATTCTTTTCGAGAAATGGAATTTTTTGAAAAAAAATGCCTGAGCTTTACAAAAGAAGTTAATAATAATAAGAATATTTCAATAATAGCTGAAATAAAAAAAGCTAGCCCTTCAAAAGGAATAATTAGCAATAATTTTGATCATATAAAGATTTCAAAAGAATATTTTTCATTTGGTATCAATGCCGTTTCTGTTCTTACCGATAAAAAATTCTTCCAGGGTGATATTAATTTTCTTTACCAAATTGCTCAATACAAAGAAACCCCGCTCTTGAGAAAAGATTTCATTATAGATGATTTCCAGATATTTGAAGCAAAAGCTAATGGCGCTGATATGATTCTATTGATTTGTGAAGCGCTTTCAAAAAATCAAATTATAGACTTTTCACAAACAGCTCGTGAATGCGGACTCGAAGTCCTTCTTGAATTACATTCTGAAAGTCAATTGGCTAAAATAGACTTTGAAATTAATAATATTATCGGGATTAATAACCGTAATCTCAACGATTTTATTGTTGACCTGAATATTACCAAAAACCTTGCTAACCGGATTCCGGAAGAAGTAATTCTTGTTGCCGAGAGCGGTATTCACACAAAAGAGGATATTAGTTTTTTAAGAAATTCTGGGATTAATGCAATTCTTGTCGGCGAATTTTTAATGAAAGACGGAAGTATTCAGAGCAAATTAGAAGGACTTAAAAGCTGGTGCAAAAATGAAAGTTAAGATCTGCGGTATTACTAATGTTGAGGACGCAATGCTGTGCGAAAGTTTAGGTGCTGATGCTTTGGGATTCATTTTTTATAAAAATAGCAAGAGATATGTTGAACCAAATCAAGTGGCAGATATAATTATCCAGCTTTCTCCTTTCACTGTAAAAGTCGGTGTTTTTGTGAATGAGGATGTCAATATGATTAACCGAATTATATCAGAAACAAAAATAAATCTGGTCCAGATTCAAAGTGATGCAAAAATTAATGAAAAAGATATTTCAGTTCCTATTATAAACGCATTCAGAGTAAATGAGAAGTTTGATTTTAAGATTTTAAGTAGTTTTATAAATAATTATATATTGCTTGACTCATATTCCCAAAATGAATTTGGTGGTACGGGCAATATATTTGATTGGAACAAAATTCCAAAGAATTTTATCCATAAGATAATACTTGCCGGAGGTATTTCAGCTGCGAATATTGAATATATAAACAGTGAAATTAAACCGGCAGCAGTTGATTTGTCATCGTCGCTTGAGAAATACCCGGGGAAAAAGGATCCGGAAAAAGTTAGAGAATTTTTTAAATTATTTAATAAAAATAGGAGTAATTAATGGTCATAATGATGAAGCTAAACGCACCACAGCATGATGTGGAAAAAGTAAAAGAGAAGATTAAACTAAATAATTGCAAACCGCATTTAATTACAGGGAACTTTAAAATTGCGATCGGAGTTACAGGGCAGACTAATAAGTTATCCGAGGAGGAATTTCTCACTATGGACTCTGTTGAAGAAGTAGTAAGGGTTTCAAAACCGTATAAATTAGTTAGTCGCGAAATGAAGCCTGAGGATACAATCATAAACACAGATAACTTCCCTATCGGAGGCAAAGAACTTACTATAATTGCTGGACCATGCTCGGTTGAAAGCCGACAGCAGCTTTTCGATATTGCCGGCGAGTTAAAAGAAATGGGAATTAAATACTTTCGCGCTGGCGCATATAAACCTAGGTCCAGCCCCTATTCGTTTCAAGGATTAAAAGAAAAAGGATTGGAATATTTATCGGATGTTAGAAAAGAATTAGGAATGATGATAGTTACCGAAGCTAAAGATAATACTACTCTTCCTTTAATAGCGGAATGTTCCGATATTATTCAGATTGGTGCGAGAAATATGCAGAATTTTTCTCTGCTTGAAGATGTCGGAAAATTACGTAATCCGATTTTACTAAAAAGAGGATTAGCAGCAACGATTGAGGATTTGTTGATGAGTGCAGAATATATTTTGTCTGAAGGAAACTTTAATGTTATTCTATGTGAACGCGGAATCAGAACTTTTGAAACAATGACAAGAAATACGCTTGACCTAAATGCAGTTCCAATGATAAAAAAGAATTCACATTTACCAATTTTTGTTGATCCATCGCATGGTATAGGTATTGCGGATAAGGTTCCTCCGATGGCTTTAGCTGCTGTTGCGGCTGGTGCCGATGGATTAATAATAGAAGTGCATAATCATCCTGAAAAAGCTTTGTCTGACGGATTTCAATCTTTGACTCCGAAGAATTTCAGGATAATGCTTGAAAAGATAAAACAAATTGCTCCGATCGTTAATAAAACAATGGAAACTTATGTTAACTTCAAATAATTATTTTCAGCCTGATTCAAAAGGAAAATTCGGAAAATATGGCGGGAAGTTTGTTCCGGAAACTTTAATTACTCCTCTAAAAGAATTAGAAGAAACATATTTCCAACTATTAAAAGACGATAATTTTAATAAAGAACTTGATTCTCTTAATAAAGAATTCAGCGGAAGACCTACACCGTTAACATTTGCTGAGGGCTTGACTAATTATTATAACGGAGCAAAAATTTATTTAAAACTAC
>JAJYOQ010000017.1 GCA_021796135.1 Bacteroidota bacterium | reverse complement strand
ATAGCAGTATCAAGCGTAATGATAGTTTCTGGTTTACCTTTTTCCACGAAGCCGGTCATATTTTATTACACGGCAAAAAAGATATTTTTTTAGAAGACGTTAGATATACAGATTATATTGATGAAAAAGAAAAGGAAGCAAACGATTTTGCCGCTAAATGGACGTTAGCAGTTGAACAAGAACAAGAGATTTTAAAAATCACACCTTTACAACCAGCAGATATAACCAAGTTTGCCAAAAAGTTTGGGACACATCCGGGCATCATAATTGGGAGACTACATTACCTAAAAAAAATGCCACCGACAAAAGGCAGAGAATTTATTATTCCAATTGATTTAGAAAACATATAATATTTTACGTGGCAATATTCGAACCGTAATATGTGGGTTGCGGCAAAAAAAACTAATTCTTTTGAAATAGATATTTTGGGCAGTTCTAATAAGAAGTTTTCTTATTAGTCCCGGATTTAAGCTGATTTTAATTTCCCTTTATTATACTTATGAATAATGCTGGAAATTAACGTCTGATATGGGATTCCTTCTTCTATTGCTTTCACTTGAATGTCGTGATAATCCTTTGTAGTTAAACGAATGTTAATTCGTTTATTTTTGGAAATACTTTCTTTCGCAGCTTTTACATAAACTTTTTGATCTTTCTTCTTAATAGATTTCCATTCTCCTTTATCATAAGATTCTATTATCTCTTTTTCTTCTTTATCTATATATTTCATTTCTATTACTCTTTGTTTAAGTTTAGTGAGTAAACTTCTCGATATTCACTTACTCGCTACTTATAAAAAATAAGATAATCCCAGGGCTTTAATTCAAATTTGTGTGTTTCGGTAAATGAAGTTTTCTTACCGCTGAATAAATTTATGTAGCTTCCTTTTATATCCTTATTGCTTAACTCTCTCGTCACCGGCTTTGCCGATAAATTAAAAACTGCAAAAACTTTATCTCCGCCTTTTTCTCTGACAAATGAAAAAACGGACTTATCAGCTGGAGATGAAACAAGTTCTAAATCCCCGCCCTTATCGCCCGAAAGTAGGGCTTTGTTATTTAGTTTTAAATGTATGAGCTTTGAATAAAATTCCCTAAAAGGGGAGGGCTTCCAATCTATTGTGTCTTTATCAAAAAATTTTAATTGCTTGTGAGATCCGATTTCCTGCCCATTGTAAACTAGCGGAGTTCCGGGAATAACATCAATAAATGCGGCAAACATTTGTGCGGCATCGCCAAAAATTTTAAACTCTGTTCCGTCCCAGCTATTCTTATCGTGATTTGTCGTGAATCTCATCCTGAATGAATTCATGGGAAATCGCTTTTCTTCATGCGCAAAATATTTTATTACGTCTGAAGGACCCTTCTTGCCCAAAGATATGTTATGCATTAAATCATATAATGACCACGAATATGTCATGTCAAATGCCTTAACCTGAAGATCCGGCTTCTCTGCTTCGGCAAGCATAAAAACAGGTTTGATTTTATCAAGAGCTGTCCGGGCTTTATCCCAAAATGGCGTAGGAACCATATCAGCAACATCACAACGGAATCCGTCTATGTCGCAATCCTTTACCCAGAATTCCATTGCATCTATCATTGCTGTCCATAATTTTTTATTTGAATAATCAAGCGCTATTACATCTGTCCAATCTCTTACGGGAGGAATAAAATTCCCGGCAGAATCTTTTTTAAAAAAATCAGGATGCTGCTTCGTCCATACATTATCCCATGAAGTATGATCGGCTACCCAATCGATAATAACATGCATGCCCATTTTATGAATCTCCTTGACTAGAGATTTAAACTCTGCTAGTGTCCCGAATTCCGGATTAACTGCTTCATAATTCTGTACTGAATAATAACTCCCTAACTTGCCTTTACGATTTTTTACCCCTATCGGATTTATCGGCATTAACCAAAGTATCCCCGCTCCTAATTTTTTTATTTCGGGCAGATGTTTCTCAAAAGATTTAAAGCTCCCGCTTTTTGTGTACTGTCGCAGGTTGACTTCATATATTGTCTGATTGTAACTCCATGATGGATGAATAACTTCTGATTTAATTTGGGAAAATATTTTAATCGGTGAGCTGCTTATCATAAATACTATTATTAAATAAATAAAAATATTTTTTGATTGAGTTTTTGCTTTGCTATTACATTTGAAATTGGGCATAATATGTCTCTAATTAAAAAATTATAAAATAAAATTTTGTTTCTCAATTTTATAGATGCTATTGAATGAAAAGTTTGTTATAGTTTGAATATATGCAGATCTTTTTGATTCAAGTTCTTTTGCTCAACGGCTTTGGGCGGCTCATTTTGATATGACCCTCCGGTGATTTTATTTGTATCAATGAGATTTTCAATTTTCAATTTTTCCCGGACCTTTTGATACTTTTGCAAAGTCGTTTGCTGTTTTAGTATCTCTTCATGAAGTCTCTTCTTCATGTTAACCATTTTTGATAAACTTCCTTTATACTCTTCATGTTCAATTTTAATTGTACCGATTTTTGATTGCAGTTGTTCCAAATCTTTAATCGATTGATCTATTTTGCTTCTATATTGCTGCAAAGTATCTTCATATTGTCTCAATTCATTAAACTGTTTCTCTTTTCTAATATCTATTTTAGTGAAACTCTCGTTATATATTCTAAGTAGTTCCTGTAAACTCTTTTCTAAAACAATTTTCTTCTTAAGTAACAGCTCGGTTTCGGTTCTCAAATCGGAATTAAAATTTCTTTTCTCTATTGAATCCTGCTCAAGCTTAGTAAGTTCCTCTTTTAAGTTTAATCTTTGCTCCGATAGTCTGTCTAATGACGTTTCAATTGACTCAAGCTCTGCCTGACGGACATTAAGAACTTTTTGACTTTCTTCAAGAAATGCTATTTTTTCAAAAAGCTGCTGATCCTTTTCGTCTAAATCAGTTTCCTTTTTAAGCAGTATCTTCTCGAGTATATTACGCTTTTTGTTTATCTCATTGAATTCATGGTTGAATTTTTGAAACATCTTGGTGAATCGTTCTTCCGATTCGTTATTATTATCTTCAATTTCTTTTTTCCTCTTGACTAAAAGCGGAACAATTTCCTGCAGTTTATTTTTTTGCTCTGAAAGCTTTTCTATAATCTCCCGCTCTTGAGAATATTTCTGCTGAATTTCATTTTTAAGAGCTTCATACTTTCTCGCTTCTTCTCTCAATTCTTCCGATTTACTCTCAAGTGAATGTAATTCCAAATCTATCTTTGTAAGTCTGCTTGACTTTATGGATAATGTCTGCTCAATATCAAAAAGCTCTTTTTCTTTTAAGCTGCTTTCTTTTTTTAAACTCTCTAAACTTTCCTGAAGATCATTAAGTAATTTCTTCTTAACTTCAAGCTCATGATAAAACGCTGCGGATTCCTTGATTGACTCACTTTTCTCTTTTTCTTCGGTGATTATTTTCTCAAGACGTGTCTTTGCGCTAATTTCTTTTTCATGCAGCTCGGATAAATTTTTTAATACTGTCTCATATTCAAACCGGATGGATTCCAGCTTTGTGCTGTATTCGGCTATTTGCTTGTTCTTCTGATTTATTTCTTGCTGCTGCTTGCTTATTTTTTCTTCATAATTAACAATGTTTTCTTCCGATACACTTAATTCACTTTTCAATCCCGATTGTTTTGACAATAATTGATTTTTCTGCTCATCTAAATGAATTAATTCATTATTGCGTATGTCAATCGTGTTTTGTAACTCTGCTTCCTGATCGGTTAATTCCTTGATCCTTTGATTTAATTCCCGAATATATTGTTCAATTTCTTCTGTATTTTTTTTGCTGTCATCTGTCAGAATTATTTCATTAGATGTTTCGCTGGTCTCTAAATTGGCTGCGTGTCCGGAATATGTAAGAATTGTATTATTCAGCTCATCTTTCATTTCATTTAAACTGTTAATACTTCTCTGAAGCTCGGATATTTGTTCAAGCTTTTGTTCTTTTTCTGCCTTAAATGAATTAATAGCTTCTTGATATGAATTCTTGTCTTTATTTAATTGTACTACTTCTTTCCTTAGTTTAACAAGTAATTCTTCTAAATATCTCGCATTTTCCTTTTTCTCTGAAATGAAATGAAGTTTATTCTTTAAATCCTCATTTTCATCTTTGAGCAATTCTAATTTTTTCGATTTAAAAAGTGACATAAATTCGCCTAATATTAGATTAAATACTTACTTTAAATATATCCTAAAGACAACTTAAATATTACTTTATTAATTTTCAAGTTAAAGTGATTTCCTTAACTAATAATATTATTAGAAGTTAGCCTCATTTTAACACGGGGAAAATGTTAAAATTATATGGAATCTTTCTTGATTTTCATTCTTATGTTGATTTTTTGGATCTGGCGTTTGATTATTAAATCTGCCAATGCCGAAGGAATAAATTCCTTGTTTTGTGAAGAAAATACTTCCTGAAGATCATTCTCATCAATATCAATACGATATAATAAATTTATAAGTCCATTAAAATCTTTTTCTAACATTTCTGCGAGTCTTTGTGTGAGGTATTGCTTAAAATCCGAAATGGATTTAAAATCGCTGTTGTATGGCTCAATATTAATGCCGCTGTTTATAATTGAATTTGAAAACATCGACGCTATTTCATTTGCCTTCTTATCTTCTTGATTATTCATTTTCAAAATTCCGCTATTGTCATCTCTACTATAACAATTTTTCTGCTTTGCTTAAATATCCGGCTATTTTATATGCTGAGTATGAAAAAAACGGCGCAGCAAATACATCTATCGAATAATGCACGTGTTGTGCCAATACCAGGTATGCGATTATTATTGTCAGACCTAAAAGAATATTTTTATAAATTTTCTTATCAATTAGAAGATAGAAAAGGAAAAGCGTGGCAGTGTGTCCCGAAAAGAATAAATCTTTAGTAAGAATATTTCCGGATCCAAAAAACTGTACAAAAGGATCATTTAATAAAATCATTCCTGCCGGCGGATTAAGCGGCAGTAAATACATTGCAATTATTCTCAAAACTATCATTATTCCATAAGCTCTAATTGCAAATAATAAACTCATGGGATTTTTTATTATCAGGGATATCGTCAGAATTAATGATAAATATATTACCGTAAATATTAACCATGTCAGGTTAATTGGCGGAAGCATATTTAAAATCGGATCATTAAGAATTACTCCCTGCCTCTGCTCAATAAAATTAAGGAAATGAGTCATAAAAAATAAAATTATGACTACTCCAATTACTGAAATTGTAAATCTGACTAGCAGTTTTTTGTTTTTAAGAAAATCTGACCAATTCATTTTTATTATATATTAATTTTAAATTATTTTTTCTTTCCCACTAGCTCTGTCAGCACGCCGGATGTAGACTTTGGATGAAGAAATGCAATATCGAAATTTTCAGCTCCGGTTCGGGGATGTTTATCTATTAGCTGCACTCCGTTGCCCTCTAATTCTTCTAATGAAGCTTTAACATCATCAACTAAATAAGCAATATGATGCATGCCTTCTCCTCTTTTTTCAATGAACTTGGCTATCGGGCTTTGCGGATCATTCGCTTCAAGAAGTTCTAATTTAACATCGCCTAATTTAAAGAATGCTGTCTTTACTTTTTGATCTTCTACTTCCTCAATTAAATAACATTTAAGTCCGAACAGCTCTTCATATAATTTTATTGACTTGTCTAGGTCCTTAACTGCAATTGCAATATGATCTATATTATTTAATTTCATTGTTTTTATTAATAGGATTTTATTTTATGTATCAAAAACATACTTTAATAAAATAAAAAGTGCAAACTAAATCTTCTGTCAAAAGAATTTCGAAAACCTTTATTCGCTATTATTATTTTTTGAATTTGCAAATATCTTTTAAAATAGTATTTTAATTCTGGTTTTAATAAATTCTAATTTATTAAACGAAATTCTAGAAAGTGAGTAAAATTATGTTAATGAAACAATTTGCAAAGTCCAGGTACAAAATATCGCAGCTTGGATTCGGCTGCTGGGGGATTGGCAAAACTATGTGGATTGGTGCAGATGATGCAGAATCTAAAAAAACTTTACACAAAGCAATTGATTCGGGGATCAATTTCTTCGATACCGCTCTTGTTTACGGTAACGGGCACAGCGAAAAGCTGGTCGGCGAAGTCGAAGCCGAGTCCGGTCGGGAATTATTTATTGCTACTAAAGTTCCGTCAAAAAAAAATGAATGGCCTGCTTCGGATAATTCCACTTTGAAAGAATCATTTCCCGCAAAATATATCATAGAAAAAACTGAAGAAAGTCTGCGTAACCTGAAACGAGATTACATTGACCTTCAACAATTTCATGTTTGGAATGATAAATGGGCAAAGGAAGATGATTGGAAAGAAGCCATCCATAAATTAAAAAAAGACGGAAAAGTTCGCTTCTTCGGAATTTCTATTAATGACCACCAGCCAAATAACGGCATCGAAGCCGGCAGAACCCGACTGATCGATAGTTTCCAGGTTATTTTTAATATCTTTGAACAAAAACCTTCAGAAAAACTTTTTCCGTTTTGCCATGAAAATAAAATCAGTATCCTTGCCAGAGTGCCTTTTGATGAGGGCGCTCTAACCGGTAATATCGACCCTTCAACGGAATTCCCGGTGGGCGATTTCAGAAATAGCTATTTCAAGGATAAAAGAAAAGTCGAAGTCAAACTTCGCGCCGACGAACTATGGAATGATGTTAAATTAGAAACTGAATCATTGGCTGAAGCTGCCTTAAGATATATCATTAGCTTCGAAGCTGTTACTTCTGTTATTCCCGGTATGCGAAAAGAGAAAAACCTTAATGCGAATATTAAGTCTATTAACAAAGGTCCGCTTTCTCCTGAACTTTTAGAAGAACTAAAAGTTCATAAATGGGATAAGAATTTTTATTTATAATCCATAAGATAGTCTTGAAAAAAATAATTACGATTTTCGGAAGCTCAATTCCTAAAGAAGGGGATAGCGAATTTGATTTTGCTTATCAATTAGGCAGAACTTTAGCGTTGAATAACTTTGATGTCTGTACCGGCGGCTACCGCGGTATAATGCACGCTGCTTCAAAGGGCTCTGCTGAGTGCGGCGGTGCGGCTATCGGAATTACTGTCGACTTATGGGGTGCAACACCAAGCGAATTCCTTACTAAAGAAATAAAATGTACTACCCTGTTTGAAAGAATTCTAAAACTTATCGAAACCGGTGACGGCTATGTGATTCTAAAAGGAGGAACCGGCACCTTATTGGAATTAGCTGCTGTCTGGGAATTGATGAATAAAAATCTGTCCAAGAAAAAACCTGCTGTTTGTAATTCAGAAATGTGGAAAGAAATTGTTAGTGTTATGGAAAAACAAATTGAGTTTGAAAAACGCTCTGCAGGATTAATTGCTTGTCTTGATAATGTCGAAGATATTGTCAGCTATTTTAAAAACAGGTTAAGCTGATTATTATTTTTTGATTTCATTTATAAAACCTTTTACGGCATTATAAACAGTATCAACTTCTATTTCTTTTATACATTTATATTTCGTATCATTTCTTGTACAAATAAGCGGTCTCGGTGAGTAAAAAAAACAGGGTGAGCAGTCCAAATTCAGTGAAATAATTTTGTAATTTGTTTTCCATGGATGAATATAATCCGCATTTGTAGGTCCTATCAACGCTGCTACATTCTTTTTAAGCGCCGAGGCAACATGCATCATGCTGGAATCATTAGTGACAAAAACATCGCAGCGTTTAGCTATTGCCGCATTTTGCGGGAATGTCTTCGTATTTATAATGTGCGCTGAAGAATGTCCGATCATATTCTTGACTGAATCTTTTAATTCATTTTCATCAGGACCGCCGAAAATAAATATTGTTGCACCAAAATCTGAAATCAATCGTTTTGCAAGCTTTGCAAATTTCTCAGGCGCCCACCTTCTATTAATATGATTTTTCAGTGTTGCAGATCCGGGATGAATTCCGATGACTAAATCTTTTTCTTTTAAATTTATTTCATTAAAATAATTCGAAGCAGCGTTTTCATCCTGTTCGGTTAAGGGGAATAATAAGTCAGGCTCTTCATCAATATTTATTTTTAATAGCTTTTCAATAATCTTTATATTGGTACGTACATTATGCTGCGTATCAATTTCGTTAATCCTTATATTGTTAAGAAATCCCAAATTTTGAAAGTCTTTTCTAATATATGTTGCAGCACATCTGGATTTCGCCCCGAGAAGGAAACTTATTAAATTATATTCTTTTCTATTCGATGGATATACATTGATCGTGGCATCATACTTTCCCCGAAGCCCCATTATAAATTTTAAAGATGAAAATTTAGGGCTATTTAAAAAATCAAAATAGTGTACTTGATCAATATAAGGATTCCTTTCATACATTTCTTTCGCTCCCGTGAACATCGTAAGAGCTTCGATTTTTGCATCAGGCAGTAACTTTCGAAGCAGTTCTATCGAAGGAGTAAACATCAATGCATCCCCTATTCCGGATAGAGCAATGATTAAAATTTTCTTCATTAATGAATTCCGGCTAGAAAAAGGAAAGATAAGTTTAGGTCATTTTTTCTTAAAGTAAGTGTCATATTTACTTTTGTCAACGGGCTTATCATATTTGGAATAAAGCTCCTGAAGCCGCTCAAAGGATATGGAATCAAAATCTTCGTCATCTTTCTGCATTTTTATGAACATCTTATAATCTTCAAGTTCTTTCTTCTCAAATTTTTTTTCATACTTCTTTAAAGCATCTAAAAACTTTTGTTGATCGCGGAATGACATACTTTTCTCCTTCAAAATTTAATTTTTATGGTCTGAAATTTGTCATAATGCAATAAAATCAATCCTAAATTACCGCTAAAATAACTAAACCTTAAGACAATTGAAATATCGAAACAATACAGCAGAATTTTTTGTCACATTACTATATTTGTCGGTAATCATATGGAAGTCAAAGGGGCTTTCGACTAATATTTTAAATAGCTATTTTTTATTAAATGAATTTATTATTAAGAGGAATATTTGTTGTTTAACATTAGCGACGGGATACCTAAAGTTTCGGTTATTATGGCAGTTTATAATAGGGCAAGTCTTTTGAGCAGGAGCATTAATTCACTTATTCATCAATCTTTTGAAGACTGGGAACTTGTTGCTGTTGATGACGGCAGTACGGATAATACCTTGGAAATATTAAAAGAATTCGAAGCTAAAAATAAAAAAATAAAAGTTTATTGGCATTCAAACAGAAAACTTCCGCTTACCAGAAATAAAGGAATATCTGAATCAAAAGGTGCTTTTATTACTTTTCTGGATAGTGATGATGAGATTGAGTTCGACCACCTTGATAAACATTATAAATTTATGATAAATAATCCGAATATTGATTTAATTCATGGAAGCGCAAAAATTATCGGTGATGAATATGTCAGAGATAAATACGATTCAAAGAAACTTATTCACCTTTCGGAATGCGTTATCGGAGGAACTTTTTTTGGTAAGAGAAAAGTATTTTACAAACTAAACGGATTTAGGAATATTGAGTATAGCGAAGATTCAGAATTCCTTGAAAGAGCCGGAAAAATATTTAATATCCAAAAAGTAAATTTTAATACTTATAAATATTATCGAGATACACTTAACAGCATTACAAATACCTATGAACCAAAATAATTTTTCATATTATGTAATTAATAAACCATTTGATGTGCTTTCTCAATTTACGGACGGCTTAGGAAGGAAAACATTATCTAAATATCTGGGAAATATAAAGGATGTTTATCCCGTCGGCAGACTTGATTTAGATAGCGAGGGACTTCTTCTTTTAACAAATGATACCCAGTTGACTAACTTTATCCTAAATCCCGATAATAATCATGAAAGAGAATATCTTTGCCAAATTGAAGGCATACCAAGTGATTCTGAGTTAGAAAAATTGGAGAAGGGAGTAATAATCGAAAAAAAACTTACTCTTCCTGCAAAAGCGAAAATAGTAGAAAACCCAGTTGTCTGGGATAGAATTCCCCCTATTAGAGAAAGAAAAAATATTCCAACTTGCTGGATAAGCCTGACTATAATTGAAGGGAGGAATAGACAGGTGCGCAAAATGACAGCCTCAATAGGACATCCCACCTTGCGGCTAATCAGAATTAGAATAAAAAATATTTTACTGAACGATCTTAAGCCGGGAAACCTGCGTAAACTTTCAGAGGAAGAAGTCCGCCTCCTTAAAAGCTAATTTTGCAATTTTATTTTATAAAAACCCACCGCTTTCGGAACTCTCATATCAAGATTGTCAGCGTATTCAATTTGAATTTTTATATTCTTTGTCATTAAATTCAATACATGTCCACCCAATTTTTTATCTAAGGAAAGAAAATGAAAATGATAACCGGCAGCATTTACATCCTTTAAATAATCTGGATAATAAAATCCAACCATTGTTCCATTTATATTAGACATATTATAAATAAACTGTTGTTTTATAACATCAACTATATTAGAGTAAGCTGCTGTCTGTTTTTTTTCACTTCTATATTGAACGTATTTAAACAGTCCTTCAATTTTAATTGCACAAATAATGTTTTTTGAAGGAAAAATTTTATTGATAAAATTTTCGAGAGAAGAAAAACTTAAAGTGTCTTTTAGAGTTATAGAAGTATCGGCATGAAAATATATCTCCGTAACGAAAGGGGATTGCCATGAATTATCAGGTATAGATATTTTGCCCGTATAATCTGCTCTATAAACTTTTCCGTTAAGAATTATCATTTCGCCATTAACCCCATTGAAAGTTCCTAGTCCAAAATCACCATGCTTTTTGATTTCGGCAACAGTGAAGCTGTCGTTATCAAAACCATTCACTAATGCTGATATCGGTGATGTTTGATAGATAGTTTTAGAAAATTTATTTTGAGCAGCCGATTTGCTGCCGGAAAGAGCTAGCAAAAATAATATAAAGATAAAAAACAATTTAAGTTTCATAAAAGCATTATCTAATTATACTAATTCAGAAGAACAATGAGAGCATTTAATAGCTTGTATCGGAATTTTAGAAAAGCAAAATGGACAATCTTTTGTCATAGGGGCTTGAGGTTCTGCAGACTCACTTTTCTTTTTTAATTGATTTACACCTTTAACAAGTAAGAATACCGAAAAGGCAACAATCAAAAAACTAATGACAGTATTTATAAACAATCCGTAATTTATTGTAATTGCACCGGCAGCGCTTGCATCTTTTAAAGTAGCATAGGGACCGGCAGCTTTTGCTCCCGATTTTAACACCAAAAAAAGTTCTGAAAAATCTACATTGCCTAAAATCATACCAATCGGCGGCATTATTATATCAGAAACAAGAGATTTAACAATTGTCCCAAAAGCTGCGCCTATAATAATACCGACAGCCATGTCAAGAACATTTCCCTTCATTGCAAATTCTTTGAATTCTTTTAGCATTATTATTACTCCTTATTTATTTTGTAATTAATACAACAACATATCAACTTAAAAGTTAAATTAATAATAATTTTGATTAATTGCATTAGATCATGAACACTAGAGAATTAAGAGAACTTTCATTAAATTTATGAAAGTGCAGCAATAGCTGCAGCATTGACAATATCATCAGAATTGCAGCCGCGGCTTAGGTCAAAATAAGGCTTCTTCAATCCTTGAATAATTGGTCCAATTGCCTGACAGCCGCCCAAACGCTGAGCAATTTTATAACCAATATTTCCGGAATTAAGGTCAGGGAAGATTAAAACATTCGCATGCCCGGCAACTTCACTGCCCGGAGCTTTTTTCTTTCCGATTGCTTCCACTATTGCTGCATCAAACTGTAACTCGCCGTCAATTTTTAAGTCCTGACGTTTATTTTTAACAATCTTGGTTGCATTGATGACTTTGTCGACTAATTCATGTTGAGCACTGCCCTTTGTGGAAAATGAGAGCATTGCTACAATAGGCGATTCACCTGTCAATTTTTTATGATTGTCTGCAGCTGAAATGGCAATATCTGCAAGCTGTTCGGCATTCGGATTCGGGACCACTCCGCAATCAGAAAACGTAAATGATTTTTCAGGAAATACCATAAGGAAAAAGCTCGATACTATTGAAATACCCTCAGCCATCCCAATACATTGTATTCCTGCTCTGAGAACATCGGCTGTAGAAGCTGTTGATCCGGCAACACCTCCGTCGACCAATCCTTCTCTGATCATCATGGCTCCGAAAAATAAATCCTTTTTTAATAAATCGACTGCTTTTTCCTTAGTAACGCCTTTTTCTTTTCTCAATTCCCAAAAAGTGTTCACAAAAGAATCAAATAATTCATAACGCTCAGGATCAATTATTTTTACATTGCTTAGATCAACATTAATTTTTGCGGCATCAGATAAAACTTTATCTTCGTTTCCGACTGTAACTATTGCTGCAATCCCTTGTTTTATAAGAACTTCAGCGGCTTTTAGGACCCTTTCGTCATGAGATTCAGGTAAAATGATGGTTTTTAATTTTTGAGAAGCTTTAATTTTTATATCAGATAATAGATTAATACCCATTTGCTAATTCCTTATTTTGAAAAATTTTCTTGTAAATTTAATAAAAAATGCGAAAATTAACCTCATTATATAATAAATGTGTAAAAATAAATAAAGTATAGGATTTTTTTCCATATATTTAAGATGCGATACTTTTAAGTTGATCTTGAAATTGAATGAATTTACGTTGATTATTGATTATAAAACCTATAAATTCACAATCTTAATTTTGAAATGATTACCGAACGATTAAAGATTGTTAAAGAAAAAATTCTAGAGACCTGCATAAAATCAGGAAGGGATCATTCTGAAATTAAACTAATTGCGGTTTCTAAAAATTTTGGATTAGATGATATTGAAACTGCTTATAATCTGGGCATAAAAGACTTCGGAGAAAATAAAGCTCAAGAGCTTGAATATAAATCGGAGAAATTTGGGAATAAAATATTTTGGCATTTTATCGGGAATCTGCAAAGGAACAAAGTTAGATTTGTATCAAAATCGGCGGAGTATATACATTCAGTTGATTCTCTTTTACTCGTCTCTGAAATAAATAAATATGCCAGTAAAAACAATAAAATTCAAAAAGTTCTTTTACAAGTAAAAACATCTGATGAGGAAACTAAATCAGGATTAGTCGGAGAAAGTGAAGTTAAAGATATTGCGTATTATTGTAAAGAATTCAAAAATATAGATCTTATAGGTTTAATGACAATTGCACCATATACGGACGACAGAAAATTAATACAAAACAGTTTTTCTACTTTACGCAAATTAAAAAACAAGTTAAATTCTGAAGGATTTAGTTTAAAAGAGCTTTCTATGGGAATGACATCTGATTTTGAAATAGCTATAGAGGAAGGAGCTACAATGCTTCGAATCGGCTCAGCAATTTTCGGAGAAAGAGATTATTCAAAAAATTGGAAGGAGAAACTATGAAAGTTTCCCCGTTTAGTATTAAGAAACAAGAATTTAAAAAGTCGCTTCGCGGATACGATAAAGAAGAGGTACAGGCGTTCCTGGATAAACTAGCTGATGAGTTTGAAAGTGTTATTAAAGAGAATGACTCCTTAAAAAAAGAACTGGAACAAGCTACATCAAGACTAAGTGAATTTCGAAAAATAGAAAAAAATCTTCAGGATACTTTGCTTAGGGCGCAGGAATCTACTACAAAATCAATTGAGTCCACAAAAAAGCAGGCAAGCCTGATGATTAAGGAAGCAGAAATAAAATCTTCACAGATACTAGAAAAAGCCCGGGAAAATGCTAATGAGATCAGAAACGCTGTTATAAACCTTAGGGAAGAAAGAGATTTAATTATTGCTAATTTAAAGTCAATTATTAATTCACAATCCCGACTTTTGGAAATGAAAGTTGAAGATGCAGGCGAAGAATCGACAGTTACAAATAAGATTGAACAGTCTAAAAAAATAGATCTGGATGTTGATGATATAGTAAATAAATTATTGTGAGATATGGAAAACTTAATAGAAAAAATTAATGAGACTCTTAAAGTAATTCGTAAATATACCAAAGACAAATACCCATTCGGTATTATTTTAGGTACCGGACTCGGTGGATTGGTTAAAGATATTATAGTTGAACACGAAATTGATTACGCTGACTTACCACATTTCCCCTTATCAACTGTTGAATCTCACAGAGGAAAATTAATTTTTGGAACTATCGGACTCAAAAAAGTTGTAGCAATGCAAGGTCGATTTCATTACTACGAAGGTTATTCTATGAAACAAATTACCTATCCGGTAAGGGTAATGAAATTTCTTGGCGTACAAACGCTTCTTGTCTCGAATGCATGCGGAGGAATGAATCCTAATTTTAAACGCGGCGACATTATGTTAATGACCGATCATATTAATTTGATTGGTGACAACCCGCTTATAGGAAAAAATATTGACGAAATCGGTCCTAGGTTCCCCGATATGAGCGAACCGTATAACCGTGAACTAATTGTTCTAGCTGAAAAAGTTGCATCAGAAAATAATATACAAGTTCAGAAGGGTGTTTATATTGCCGTTGCAGGTCCGAATCTTGAAACGAAAGCAGAATATCGATTTTTAAGAGCTGCAGGAGCAGATGTTGTGGGCATGTCAACTATTCCTGAAAATATTGTAGCAAACCACATGGGTATGAAGGTATTAGGGCTTAGTATTATTACAGATGAATGTTTCCCGGATACACTTAGACCGGTAGATGTAAATGAAATTATTTCTACTGCGATGAATGCTGAACCGAAAATGACTTTAATAATGAAAGAAGTTATTGAGAGGCTATAATGGAAAATAAATCTATTTATCATTATTTAACGCCGACATTGTTAATGGTTTTAATTTTTTCTTCAAATTTTATTAATACCAATATCTTCAAATTTGGTGATAATAATTTTGCGGTTTGGTTTGTTTTATCATTTTTATGTTTTGCATGCGGATGGTTTATTAACAAAACTCTTGGCTGGCGCTTCGGCGGTAAAGTTGTTTTTGCTATAATTATTGCCACTACGATTATTAGTGTTTTAATGATATCTTTTTTTAGAGATTATTTTGCTGCAAATGACTTATTAACTGAGAATTTGATACTTTACAGTCTAAGGAATGTAACACTCGGCGCCATGGCAATTTTTGGGATGTCAGTTGTTGAAAATTTAACCTTGCAAAAAGATATTCTTATTCAAATAGAAAAATTAAAGATGTATGAAGGAAATCATATTGACCCAAAGAAAGAGGCAGAACTTGAGATTAGGGAAGCAAAACTAAAAGCGCAAAAAATTATTAATGATGCGGACAATTACTCTAAGAATACAATTCTTAAGAAAGAACGTATAGAAAAAGAGTTAAAAGAATTTATTCAGGCGGAAAAGGAATTAATTAAAAAATACGAAGATATCGGTTAAATATTCTCGAAATAATAAAAAAGAACTGCGATTAAATGTTTAAACAAAATATAGAAAAAATTAATTATCCCGAAATAGAAGAAAAGATTTTACAGTTTTGGGAAGAGAAAAAGATTTTTGATAAAAGCATCTCTTCAAGAGATAAATCAAAATCATTCACCTTTTATGAGGGTCCGCCTACTGCCAACGGTAAACCTGGGATTCATCATGTTATGGCGCGAACTTTAAAAGATTTAATATGCAGATATAAAACTTTGCAAGGTTTTAGAGTAGAAAGAAAAGCCGGCTGGGATACTCATGGCTTACCTGTTGAAATCGAAGTTGAAAAAAAGATAGGCATCAAACATAAAAGTGAAGTAATTGATTACGGTGTTGAAAAGTATAACCAGGCATGCCGCGAATCTGTTTTTACCTATCTTGATCTTTGGGAAAAAATGACCAAAAGGATGGGCTATTGGGTCGATCTTGATAATGCTTATATCACGTTGACAAATAATTATATTGAATCAGTTTGGTGGGCGTTAAAAACACTTTTCGACAAGGGATTAATTTATAAAGATTATAAAATAGTTCCGCAAGATCCTAAATCAGAAACGGTGTTGTCCTCTCACGAATTAGCGCTAGGTTATCGTGAAACAAAAGATCCTTCCGTATATGTTTACTTTAAGGTTAAGAATTCAGATGAAAGTTTTCTTGTATGGACAACTACTCCCTGGACATTGATTTCAAATGTTGCACTTGCTGTTGGTAAAGATGTAGACTATGTAAAGATCAATTTTAACGGAAAGAAAATAATTCTTGCAAAAGAGAGACTTTCAGTTATAGACGGCGAATATGAAATCATTTCAGAACTGAAAGGAAAAGATTTAGAATTTGTTGAATATGAACAGCTTTTCAATTATATACAAACCGATAAAAAGGCATTTTATGTTACGTTAGGAGATTTTGTTAGTACTGAAGATGGATCTGGGATTGTACATATTGCACCCGCATTCGGAGCGGATGACTACGAACTTTCTAAAAAATATAATTTACCTATGATGCAGCCGGTCACGCGCGGCGGCTTATTCACATCAGAAGTGACTGATTTTGCAGGACAATTTGTTAAAGATGCCGATAAAGGAATAATTCAAAAATTAAAGGAAGAAGGGAAGCTTTTTAGAAAAGAAACAATTACGCATTCCTATCCTTTTAGCTGGCGTCATGAAGATGTTCCTGTTATTTATTATGCACGCGAATCATGGTTTATCAGAACGACAACTATTGCTGATAGGATGGTTGAATTAAACAAAACAATTAACTGGCAGCCTCCGGAAGTAGGTTCAGGGAGATTCGGAAATTGGCTGGAGGATAATAAAGACTGGGCACTTTCCCGCGATAGATTTTGGGCAACACCTTTGCCAATCTGGGTCAACGAATCAGGTGAAATGATCGCCGTCGGAAGTATTGAAGAATTAAAAGAAGGCTTTGTTGAAGAAAATGGTGTAAGAAAATCTGTTAAAGATATTGATAATATAGATCTTCATAAACCTTTTGTTGATAAGATATTTTTTGTAAAAAACGGCAGTATTTACAAAAGAACCCCCGAATTAATTGATGTTTGGTTTGATTCAGGCTCCATGCCTTTTGCACAATATCATTATCCGTTTGAGAATAAGGAATTATTTGAGAAGAATTTTTTCCCTGCAGACTTTATATGTGAAGGAATAGATCAAACTAGAGGATGGTTCTATACTCTTCATGCGATTGCAACCATGCTTTTCGATAGTGTAGCCTTTAAAAATATAATAGTAAACGAATTAATCCTTGATAAAAACGGGTTAAAAATGTCGAAATCAAAAGGCAATACAGTTGATCCTTTTGAATTGTTTGATAAATATGGAGCCGATACAACCCGCTGGTAATTTAGTTACTAATAGTCCCCCCTGGCGCCCTACTTTATTCGATGAAGACGGATTAGTTGAAGTGCAGAGAAAATTTTTCGGTACATTAGTAAATACGTATTCTTTTTTTGCTATGTATGCTAACATTGATAATTTTAATTTTTCAGAAAAGTTAATTCCTTATGCTGAACGTCCTGAAATTGACAGATGGATCATTTCAAGGTTAAGCAGTTTAGTTGTTGAGTATGAAGAATTAATGAATAATTATGATGTTACCCGCGCTGCCCGTGCTGTTTCTGACTTTACAATTGATCATCTATCTAACTGGTACGTACGCCGAAGCCGCAGAAGATTCTGGTCAGGTAGAATTAGCTCCGAAAATTCCGAATCGAGTTCAAATAAACTTTCCGCATATCAAACATTATATGAGTGTTTAGTTACTATTTCTAAATTAACAGCGCCTTTTGCACCGTTTATTTCCGAAGAATTATATCAGAATTTAAATTCCAATACAAAAAAGGAAAATTATGAATCTGTCCATCTTTCAGAGTTTCCTAAACCAAGCTACATTGAAAAAGAATTAGAAAGTAAGATGGAAATTGCGCAAAAAGTAGTCTATCTTACAAGATCAATGAGAGCTAAAAATAATCTGAAAGTTAGGCAGCCTCTAAAGAAAATTATGGTCGTTGTTGAAAAATCTAAAAGAGATGACCTTTCAAAAATGAAAGATGTGATTCTTGATGAAGTTAATATAAAAGAAATGATTATTTTAAACGATGATTCTGAAATAGTTAATAAATCAGCAAAAGCAAATTTCAAAATTATCGGTCCTAAGTACGGTAAAAAAGTTAATGCGGTTGCAAATATTATTAAAAATTTCGGAAATAAAGAGATTTCTTCTCTTGAATCAGGTGATACTATTAAAAGCATTATTGACGGAGAAGAGATAGTTATTTCAAAAGAAGATATTGAAATTCTCGGTTCAGAAATTAAAGGTTGGGTAGTCGAAAGCGCTGAAGGCGTAACTGCAGCAATAGATGCTGAACTAACTCCTGAATTGATCGATGAGGGTTTAGCACGAGAGTTTGTAAATAGAGTTCAAAACATGAGAAAGGACGCAGGATTCGATGTAACTGATAGAATAAAAATTAAATTTAACGGGAGCGTTAAATTTATTAATGCAGTAAATGCGTTTAAAGATTATATAACTAACGAAACACTTGCCGAAAAATTTGTGACGAGTAACGAATTTGAAGGCGGATATAAACAAGAATGGAAAATCGGAGAATTTGATTGTTCTATTCAAATCGGAAAATTTAATTCTTAGAAAATGGAGACTAAAATGGCAAAGAAATCTATTTCAAAAAAAGCTGCTTCAAAGAAAACTACAAAAGCAAAACCAGTAGTTAAAAAAAGCAATAAGGAAGAAATTAAGCCAAAGAAAATAAAAAAATCAGATTCTAAATCAGCCGTAAAAAAGGAAAAGGTAAGTAAAACTGAATTGAAAAATATAAAAGAAAAGAAACATATAGAAAAAGCTGTCGCTAAAAAAACTGCAGCTCCAAAAATGAAAATTAAAGAAAAGGTTGTAGCTGAAGTTCTCAAAGAACATTCTCATCCGGCTTCTGAAAATAGACAAAAAGCAATAGAAAAGATTAAAGGTTACAGTAAAAAAGATTTAGATCATTTTCGTACAATAATTCTTTCTAAACGTGATGAAATAATTGAACAACTTCAAAACCTAAAAGATCAAATGCTTGATCCGACAACTGGCGAATATATAAATGAGAATTCTCCATATTCCTTACACATGGCGGAACAGGGTACAGACGCAATGGAAAGAGAAAAAACATTTTTATATGCGCAGAGAGAAAATAAATTTCTAGGGTATCTGGAAGATGCATTAAAAAGAATAGATGCGGGTACATATGGTATATGCGTCGAGTGCATTGATGAGCCGCAGCATCTATGCCCGACTTGCCCATTAATTCCCAAAGCAAGATTAGAAGCGGTTCCTCATAGTCAGTTATGTTTGCCTATTAAACAAAGACAGGAAAAGAAATAGTTTTTTGGCAACAGTCCTTTTATTTTTTGAGAGGGTTAAGTTTAGGATATAATTTGAAAATTTTGTTAGTATCATTTTTTGTTGTTATTGTTGATCAATTAAGTAAGTTATTTGTTAAAGGCATTAATATCCCAGGTCTAAAAATGGGTTTTGCAGGTCTTCAATCAGGTAATAGTATCCCTATAATTGATCATGTCTTCTCCATTTCGCTTGTAGAAAATCCCGGGATAGCATTCGGAATTGATTTCGGTTCAAACTTTAAATTGTTTATTTCAATATTCACGTTAATAGCTAGTCTAGCTCTTCTTTATTATATTTTACAAAATAAAGAAAAGGAAATCGGTTTAAGAGCTTCTCTGGCATTAATATTGGGCGGAGCAATTGGAAATTTAATAGACAGAATATTTTATGGCGTTTTGTATCATTATGCCCCCATATTCCACGGAAAAGTTGTAGACTTCTTTGACCTTAGAATGTTCAACTTATTTATTTTTAATCATACTTTTGGTAATTACGTTTTTAACTTTGCTGATGTTTCTGTTACAGCGGGAGTAATTTTACTGCTATTTGCTTTGAACAAGCAAAAAATTGTGTCCTCGAATTCTGCTAAAGAAATTGAAATTGTCCTGACAGAAAAATAAGGAATGGTGTGAGAATATTATTTGTATCGGCTGCTGTTGTTTTGCTTGATCAATTTACCAAGCTTATTGTAAAGGGATTTTCAATTCCTTTCCTAAAAATCTTTTATAAAGGCATGTATGAAGGCGATAGTTTTCGGGTCATAGGAAACTTTTTCCGGATAACATATATAGAAAATCCGGGAATGGCTTTTGGTCTTGATCCCGGGTTTAATATGAAACTTTGGCTTTCGGTATTCTCTCTTGCTGCCAGCATAGGATTGTTGATATATCTTTATTATATCAAAGATAAAAGTTTTTCATTACGTTTATCAATTGCCCTTATCCTTGGAGGCGCAGTAGGAAATTTAATTGATAGAATGTTCTATGGAGTGTTCTATAATTATGCTCCGCTTTTTTATGGGAAGGTTGTTGATTTTCTTGATTTCGATTTTTTCAAATTTTCACTCTTCGGAAAAACTTTTGATAGATGGCCAATCTTTAATTTTGCTGATGCAGCTGTAACAATCGGTGTGTTAACTCTAATTATCTTTTACAGAGATGACCAAAATGAGAGTCCAAACCAGGATCAAAATATCGAAGGTCAAAACCAAGATATCCCAAATTGAAAAGGACAATTGATTTTTAAAGACCAAACCGTTTTAGTACTTTTCATTAGAATAATGATTATCTCATTGAATTTGTTTAAGCTGTTATGTCAATAATAATCAATGAAAAAAAATATAGTTTCATTATACCTGAAGGTAAAAAAAAAGAACGTTTAGATATTTTTCTGACAAATTGTATAGAGAATTCTACACGTACAAAAATTCAAAAACTAATCAATAATTTCTATGTGCTCGTTAACGGCAATAATGTAAAGCCGAATTACCAAGTACAGCCCAAAGATAAAGTTGAAGTTACATTACCAATTACACCGCGACCCGATAAAGCTGAACCAGAAAATATCCCTCTTGAAATTATTTATGAAGACAATTATTTACTTGTAGTAAATAAACCCGCAGGAATGGTTGCTCATCCTGCCTATGCAAATTACACAGGCACATTAGTTAATGCACTGATGCACCATTCTCAAAAACTTAGCAAAGTTAATACCGCCGAGAGACCCGGGATTGTTCATAGAATTGACAAAGATACTAGTGGTTTGCTTGTAGTAGCAAAAGACGACTGGACACATGCAAAACTTGCAGCTCAATTTTCTGCACATTCTATTGAAAGAGAATATTGGGCAATATCATGGGGCATATTTAAATCAAAAAAAGGAGAGATAACCTCAAACATAGTACGAAGTAAAGCGGATCGGAAAAAATTTACTACATCTGCATCGGAAGGGAAAACTGCAGTTACATATTTTGAGGTATTAAAAGAATATGACTTTACTACGCTTGTAAAATTAAATCTGAAGACAGGTAGAACGCACCAAATCAGGGTTCATCTGTCGAGTATTGGTCATCCAATCTTTGCCGATTTAACTTATGGCGGTAAGAATATTATAGCCGGGCTATCTCTCCCTAAAATTAAAAATCGAGTAGATAACTTGTTCCAAATTATGCAGCGCCAGGCTTTGCATGCTAAAACTTTAGGATTTATTCACCCTAAAACAAATGAGTTCTTAAGATTTGATTCAGATCTTCCGTTAGACTTTATCCGGCTAATTGAAAAATTATGATTCCTCATAAAGTAAAAAAATACCTTGATAAACTGAGTCAGGATAATTGGATCCTTGAAGCTGAAAACTATAATAATATTACGACTGCCGTTGTAATTCCGTTAATAGCGGAATTTGACAATCTCAAAATTCTTCTGTCTTCATTAATTTCAAATTCTAAAGAGTCATTAGCATCTACGATTTTTATCTTTGTTATTAATAATATTAC
>JAJYOQ010000282.1 GCA_021796135.1 Bacteroidota bacterium | reverse complement strand
GTGGATGCGGACGGATTAAAAGTTGGAATAGTTACTATCGAATCCTGATAAAAATGAGGAAGATTTTTGGGATTTTGATTTGGAACTATATTGGTTGTTAATCTAGATTGCGGATTGGAATGCGCCTCGCTGTAATACGTCATAAATCCTTTAATAGTATTATTGCCGTTCATCTGAAATTCCGCATTTGTATGGACGTTGGCATTCCACTGTGTGTTATTGTCATCCTGAATTGACACATTACCATTCATCGTCAAGTTATTTCCGGTACATACTGCATAATCCATAAATCCAGGCACACCGTTGTTAGAAGTTCCCGCAACAGGCAGTTGGATAACAGATCTAATAGTATCATATTGATCGCCGACATTACCGACTGAAGTAATTAGTCTTGCACTAACTAAATTTGTATTTGGCCCGTTATAAAATTCGCTTGTAGTATTTTCAACGGATATTGTAACAACACCGCTCTCTAGCTGCTTGCTTGTTATCCCCGTCCAGGTTGTATCTGCGGACAGTTTCATAATTGCCATTTCAATGCCGCTTTCTGCATTGTCTTTAGCCTGCAGCCTTTGATTTTCAGAATAAGTAGCAGAAGCCATAACCAGGTTGCTGTTAGTGTTATTAATGCTGGCAATAGAGAATAATACTCCCGCACCCAGCAACATAATAATTATTAACCTGCCCATAATTAATTCCGTTAGTTATAAATTTTTTGGATAAAATACCCTAACCCACGATGCACCGACTTGTGTAGGTGAATCGCTGTACGTTTGTTCTGAAATTACCAGCGTAAAAGAAATACTTTTTATATTAGATATTTGTGTCGTCGCTGTGCCCGAACTATCGTAACCCTGAACTGTAAAACTCTTAATAGGCATAGACCACTGTCCGGTTACAGATCCTTTAGTGCTTCTCTTTAAATACAAGGTCTGGTTCTGCGTATATGTAGAATATGTAATAGTATCTATTATTCCGTCATTATCTACGTCGCCGTTAAACGAAATTGAATCTGAAGTTATCGCCTGTATTTTGTTTCCGCTGGTAACCCGGTAACCCAATTTGTTAAAATCGTTCTCTATAATCTTACCTACTTCAATTATTGATACCTGAGAAATCTGACTGAGTTTCGTTTCCTGCGATTGATCGTTAAAATACAGAATAAAGCCTACAATTAATAAAAGCACAACCCCGCCTATTACGTAAGAGCCTATAGTATCTAAAAGTTCACTCATATTTTTTCGGCTTATTAATAGCTTTTATAATAGTAAAGTTTAACCGTATCCTTCATAAAGTCGCTCGCTACATCTACCAGTATTCTTTTGGTTCTAGAAACCGAAGACGTAAGGATAGTATTTGCATTTGTACTGTCTACATAATTAACAAAAACTTTTAAGTGAAAAACCCCTGCTCTAGGTGTTGTATCGTTTTCAGTATAATTGTTATAATCATCAACATCATTATAAGTAGCCGGCGTCTCGCCTGTCTCGAATCCAAGAGCGTTTGCAGGAGTCAACAGGCTGTCGTTAAATACAGGATTGGAAACCGTACCCTGATCAAAAGATTTTGATGAGATTTTATTCAAAAGATTTTGACCAACTTCCGTAGCAACAGCTAAATATTCGGAGTTGTTGGTTTGATCCTGCGAACTGGAAATTACTCTGTTTATATTTATCGTCAACAATCCCAGCAGCACTAAACCTGCCAGCACCAGCATCATTTGTGAGCCGCTCATAATTTAATTCATTTTATTTAAGTAACTTAAACAAACAACATTTATGCCACTAAATAAAAACAATTTTTACAAAAAATTAAATACAATTTTCATTATGCAAGGTAAAATTTACCGGTAGATTATGTTACAATAATTTTTATCAGCATGATAATAAATATTATTGAATGTTTCGTATAATATTATTCCTGAGTTCTGACAATTAGTGCGGTAAGAGTTTCCGGGGAATCCTCCGAAAGGAGTCCTTCGGACATCCCTTGGGGAAAAGTTCCACCAATTCTGTTAGGCGCTCTCTCGTTTAATCGTTGGAATATCTTTGGCAAATTGGTATTGATATGTTTTCTTTCGGCTTTTAGATTTTAGTTCTATACAAAATTCAAAACCCTACTTCAAACCTTATTTGACGTCCGAACCTTAGTAACAAAAGCTTATTCCCCCTTTGTGATAACCTTATTACCTAATTCTGTGTATTAACTCCTATTTAAATGATTTCTAAGTCATCTGATAAAATTTCATGAATGAATCATATTCCTCGATAAAAGTAATAAGGTTAATGTATGTACTGTTCTTGTCCGTTACTAAGGTTGGATCATTGGATAAGGTTTTCTGCCTTTCTTATCATCTAACTGGCAATCATTAGTGTGGTAAATTCTGGCAAGTTGAAAATTAATCGACTATAAATCAATGCCTTACAGACTCGCTCCCCACTTATTTAGATGAGCGTCAAAATTCAAGACAATTTTCATTATGCAAGGTAAAATTTACCGGTAGATTACTGAAAAAATTTTTCATTCACGTTTTGATAAGATATAGCCCCCTCGTCGAAGAAGCCTTACTGCCTTTGCGGCTAGGTGCCTTTGGGGCGAATGATTGTTGGGGATATTTTCGGAATTCAACGCCGTGTTTATAATACATCTAAGGATATTTTCAGAATTTTGCCCGAATATTTCCGGACTTTTCCCGCACCTTTTAAACCTTTCTCTAAATATTTCTATCCTCGGTTTAAGCATTCAGATTACGACCGGATACTTTCTGGACTTTGTAAGAATGTTTCTGTCACCGGCAGGAATTTTTCAGGACTTTGTAAAGATGTTGCAGGATTTGCCCATTGCCTTTAGACCCAAGCCGGAATTTTCCAGGACTTTGACAGAATGTTTCTGGGCTTTCCCTGAATATTTTCGGGAATTTAAAAAGCTCCTTTTTTTAAAATTTTAGCAATGTTTGTCTAACCATATTATAAATCGTAACATAGACCTGCCTCTACCTATCGGTAGACAGGTGCCGTCAGAGCCTGTTGCACAACTCGAGTGCAGGGCAGTCATGGTCCAAACCATGACTGAATTGTGAGTTTTTTATGTCACGGAATGGTCCGTGACATCCCGGTTTTACAGTTCTGCAACACGCTCGTCAGGCAAGCTTATGTCTGTGCTGCGGATTTATGAAATTTAGAAATGTGAAATTCATATTATTAAAAGAAGAATTCAAGGCCCCAAAACATAAATTAATAACCATAATAGAGATATTATTTTCCATCCCGCACTAATTTTAGCACGTAATAACCGTATCCTCAATACTATTAGCCAACAGGTAAATATTACTCGTAAAATTTACATCTCTAAGTTTAAGAAGCCATTAAAAACAAAAATTATGGGCAAATGATATTGGCACGATATTTATGGGAATATACTTCGCCATAAATTTGGCTTAAAATATAAAATAAGGATAACTATAAAGGCTATGCCGGAAGCATCGGTAAATTTTGCCGCCAAGGTAAATATTACCGGTAAAAATTACATCGGCTTTAAATAAAAACCATATTTGGTTTGTTTTACAGCCACTTAGAGCATTTAATTGGTTGGCATGAATTTTAATATTTAAATAGTTCTTTAATAACAACAAAGGTAAAAATTGAATGGGCCAGCAGCAGTTATTATTAATTGTATTAGGGTTAATAATTGTTGCTGTAGCCATAGCCTTTAGTATATCATTGTTTAGGCAAGCTGCAATAAATTCAAAAAGAGATTTAATAATTAATGAAAACAACAACCTGGCGGATATGGCAATGAAATATTACCAAAAATCCAAAAGTTTAGGCGGAGGCGGGTATTCGTTCATGGGGTGGTCAATACCTTCCAACATGTCATTAACTGCCAGCGGAACACATCAGGCAACCGTATATTCCGACAGTGTTGTTATTATCGGTACCGGAAATGAAGTAGTAACTGGTACGGATTCCGTTAAAGCAAGAACAACTGTATTTCCAGATTCTATATACACAGATATTATTAATTAAATTCGGGAAATCTTAAATAACATATTATTAAAAAAACATTGGAGTAAAATATGGGTCAACAACAACTTCTTCTAATCGTTCTTGGGGTAATTATTGTAGGTATCGCAGTAGTAGTAGGCATCAATCTTTTTAATGCAAACGCAGAATCTTCGGCAAAAGATTCTCTCGTTTCTCAAGGAACAAACATTGGAGCGCTAGCTCAGCAATATTATAAAAAACCAACATCCATGGGCGGTGGTGGAAATACTTTTGCTGGTTTTGATTCTACAAAAGTAAGTTCAGCTTTATTGCATTCCTCAGATGCAAATTGGTCAATTGGAACAGGAACATCCGCACAGATCCAAATTACAGGTACACCTACTCAATATACAACTTGGACAGTTGTTACAACTGTAAAACCGGACTCTATTAATTCGGTGGTTCAATAGATCGTAGTTTTTGAATTAATTTCTTAGGCTGATAAGATTATTATATTTTATCAGCCTATTGTTGTAAAAGGGAATCAGGTCTTATGCAACTATCAGGGTTTACACCTTGCAAATAACGGGTAAGCCTGAAGGCAGTTCAGCAAAAGTTTAGCAAAGCAGTTCTTTGACATATTGAAGGAGAGATAAACAAAGTGTGTTGCGGGTTGATTATTGCATTTAATATTATTAACATAGCAAAGGTAAATTAATAAATAGCTTAATAAGATATGAAAACAATAACAATCCCTGAGGAAATATTTCAAGCATCGAGAATGTCCGAGAAAGAATTCTTTCAAGAAATAGCCGTAATGTTGTTTGCAAAAGAAAGACTTACTTTGGGGCAGGCGAGCAGGTTTGCGGGAATGAGTAATCTGCAATTTCAACATTTGTTAGCCAGCCGCCAAATTCAGATACATTATGATACAGCAGAATTTGAAGAGGATTTACAGACGCTAAAAAGCTTAGGTCGTTTGTGATCATAGTAAGTAATACTTCCCCCATTATAAACTTAGCCGCTATTGATAAGCTCGAATTGCTGAAGCAATTGTATGATAAAATTTATATTCCCGAAGCTGTGAATTTTGAAATTAGGAATTGCAGTAAAGGCAAATTCCCTATATTAGAAATATACAAATTGGGATGGATTGATATCATACCAATTTCAAATAAGAAATTATTTACTTCATTAAGCCTGGAATTGGACTATGGCGAGTCCGAGGCAATAATTTTATCATTAGAGAATAAAGCAGGCCTTTTACTTATCGATGAGAGAAAAGGTAGAAATGTAGCGAGTCGGTTTGATATTAAATGTATTGGAGTTCTTGGTATTCTAATGGAATCCAAACATAAAGGTATAATTCCAAAACTTGAACCTTTAATCAATGATTTAATATCTAAAGCCGGGTTTTGGATGAGCAGTAATCTTATCCAAAAGGTTTTGGAAACGGCTGGTGAATTGTAAACATACCGCAAATAACAAGAGTACTTATCTATCATAATCCTTAACACTACAGGTAACGCCGTCAATCTTTGAAGGCTGATCAATTTAGAGTTCTTTGACATATTGAAATGCAATCTGTTTATTACAGAGATTTTAACTTTGGCTGCAAGAAAGATTGGGCTTATTTAAGATTATGCAGATTTTCTCTTAATCTTCTTGGTATGTTTGGCAGGAATACCAGTGAGCATTCCGTCGG
>JAJYOQ010000281.1 GCA_021796135.1 Bacteroidota bacterium | reverse complement strand
CTTTTTTCGTTTTGCTGGGAACCGGTATTAACAACAATTATTTCCATCTCTCCTTTTTTGAATAAAGTTTGCTCAACCAAATCTTGCAGACAACCATCTATATACTTTTCAGAATTATACGTTGATATAATAGCGGAAACTTTAATTTTTTTTTCAGTTTGAATTTCAATTCCTTTCAGCTTATCCAAAAGGATTTTTGATTTTTCATGATTGGGGTTCGTTTTAATTATACTGTTTAATATTTCCTCAGCATCTTTTTTTTGTCCAACTTCTATTGCTAACTGGGCTACTATATAAGCTAATCTCCAATGACCTAATCCATTTTTTATAGCTTTCATAAGTGCTTCTGCTGCATAAGATTTAACATTAAATTTCAGTTTACGCAAACCAGAGAAATACAGGAGGAATGGATCGTCAACATTTTGAATATTATTAAAATACTCATTATCAAACAAGCTACTCTCTGCAATAATTTTTTCATAAGTTTCAAATTCGGAATCTATAGTTACGTTCGTGCTGTAAAATAGGTTTTCAATTCTATAATATGCATTAAATAACACTTTGTCTTTAATAATTTCATAGAATATTTCATTCGACTTTCCTAAATACGAAACTTTTTTCTCTGCCGATTCCGGTAGTTCATTTAAGATTTCTTTAATCGCTCGTGTGAAAAGTTCTGCACTTTTTGCCCAAGAAAAATTTTCTGAATTTTTAAATCCTTTATCGATCAATACCTTTCGAACTTCTGATTTTTGAACATTGATAAATGCATTTCCTATATCTAAGGCATTATCTTCTTCCACATAAATTGCAGCTTCACCTGCTACTTCGGAAATCAAAGAATTATTAGAAGTTATAACAGGACAACCGGAACTTTGAGCTTCAAGAATCGGCAAACCCAAACCTTCAAATTTTGAAGAATATACAAGCGCTACTGCACCAGTATATGCTATTGACAAGTCTATACCGGCGAGAAAAACATTTTGATACTTTATTTTTTTAAGTAGCTGTAAGTATTCCGGATCAAGATTTTTTGGTCCACCGATAAATAAAATTTCGAACTTATCTTTTAATTCAATAAAACCTTTAATTAACTGAATATTGTTCATATTAAATAATCTATCGTCATAAACTAAAAAATAAGGTTTTGTTATATTATATTTTTTTTTGAAGCTATCAATTGCTTGAGGAGAATTTTTTCGGAAATTATCATTTGCTGCATTAGGAATGACATATACATTCTTATTTGATCCGATATCGAATAACCTGTATAAATCACTTGCAGCAGAATGAGACACAGAAATATATGCAAATGCAGAATTTATTGTACTTTTTACGGAATTCCACATATCTATCCAAAACTTTCCCGGTAAATTTGTAATTTCTTGATTAAAATCATGTACCATTACTATTGAAGCGCCGCTTAATGGAAATGAATAGTACGTAGATATGAAGATTTTACCATCTTCTTCTTCATATATGTCTTGTAAATATTTTGAGTCAGCTTGACTATGAGCAAATCCGGTAAATGGCAAGATCATTCTTTTATTTATTCCAGGAATATATGGAGCTGTTGACCCACGATCTAATAATAAAATTGATTCTGCTATTGAAGACTTTGATAGTTCAGACAGCATAGATTTCCAATAACAACTAATTTCAGAATGCATATTACGTTGTAATTGAAAAATTATTCCGTCTATAATTATTTTGTTTTTAATAATATTTGTTGAGTTATTCTTATCCGCTTTACTTAAATTTACTGTCAAAGGTCTTTTTATATGGTTGTGTTGATCCAAAACGAAATTAAAACTTCGTATGTTTTTAATGTTTACACTTGCTTCTTGAAATTTATTTTGTTCATCTTCTGGCAATTTGATTTCGTTTAAGTCAAAATTTGAAATTTCGGTTTTTGAACTTACTTTGGTTTGTTCAAAATTTTCAAGCCTAAGATTTTCATTAGCCAATCCCCAATCATCATTGTTCGGCGCAAAGAAAAAAGATAGAATTTCAGGATTAATTTTCCGAGGATTCTCTTTCATAATATCTCTGCCTTCAGAATTATTATAATGTTCCAAATGAAAAAGGGGAACGCTAAAATCTTCAAAATCATATATTCTATATTTACTTTTTATTCTATGGAAAAGATCAATATCAAACCATCCCCAATATATCAATGATTCATCAAAGCCGCGGCATTCAAACCACATTTCACGCCTCATTAAATATGCCGTTGCGGTTCCTACGAAATTACTCAAACTGATTTTATCATGGACAAAGGAAGATTGATTATGATCGATATATGTATCTAATTCTTGCAAATTAGGATTTGAAAGTTGAAAGGCTTTAGGAATATGAAATCTAGAGCCCATAAAAAGTGAATGATTTAGATGATCTTCTAAAAATTTTTCATTTTGCATGTTTTCAATTAGTTTTTCCATACTCTTAAATGGAATATAAGTGTCCCCGTCGCAGAAAAGAACGAAGTTACCTGCTGCCCGTCTTATACCTGTATTTATAGCGTGAACCATTGAATAGTGAGAATCACGATTATATTTGTCGGCAATCTCTTTGTTTACTGTTATAATTTTCAATATTTCTTTAGCTTCTTCAGTAAGAGATAGCTTTGTAATCAATCTGGCTTCACTGCCCCAATCGACTAATATTAGCTCAACACTTTCTGTCAAATTTAATTCTTGCAAATTCTGGCATACTTTATTGATATTGGTAGAAAGTCTCCAAGTAAAATTTCCCATATAATTGTCGTTCTTACCTTGAACGACAATCGAAAGTAATTTCGCATTATTTCCTTGTTCCCTTTTTAGGTCTGTTTTTTCAATTTTTACACTTATAAGATTAGCAAAATTTTTCTTTAGATAATTACTATTTTCAATTCCTATTTTATTGTGTGGATCAATTTCAATTACTTGGTTAAGATATTCGGAAGCAGTTTCCCAATTTTTGATTAAAATTTCTATGACAGCTAAATCGTTTAAGGCATCAATGTTTGAACTATCCACTTGTAATATGTTTTCTAATAAAACTTTTCCATCGATGTATTTACTTGATTGAATCGCTTCTTCAGCTAAAAAGAGAAGTTTCTTAGAATACTGTAAAATGTTATGCTTATTTACTTCAATAATTTCAACTTTGTCCATTGATAAAAACTGAGCAAACATTTTAGTAATCATATCCCTGCTATTTTCATTCACCAATTCATTATAATATATTCTAGGTTTTATTGACTTACTGCTTAATATATTTTCAATTGCCACAAGGACTAATTCAAGATCATTGTCCTTTACGCAATAAGCTCTTTCAAATCTACATTGCCAATTGCATCCGTAACAAGATAAAGGCAAGGTTATTAAGGATGTCAATTCGGAATAAGGCAAAAATCTTCCGAAGTGTCCCCCCCCCATAATAACAACATTTGGAGTACTGACGGCACAAGCAATATGAGGCCCAGACGAATCTGCACCAATCAGTAATCTTGATTTCTTGATAATTGCGGCAGTTTTCAAAAGATCTATTTCCCCAACAAGGTTGTAAACTTTATTTGGGTATAAATTGAGAAGAGGTTTTGCTCTTTCGGAATTATTACCCCCCCCTAATATTATGAATTTAAAATCATCAAGAATTGGTGATGATAATAAATACCGAATATTTTCAAAATCCTTTATAGGCCATTGCGTAAATGGAAATAAGCTTATAGTTTTTTCTGGATTGAAGTCGTTTTCGTTGAAAAATTGATCTGCAAATTTTTCATCCTCTTTACTTAGCCATATTTCGGGAGTAAGATTTCTTGCCTCAATTCCTAAGCCGTTTAAAAATTCTTTATGCCGATCTATCTCGCTTGTCCGACTTTCGGTTGTTAATATTACAAAAGTTGATAATTCTCTTGCTTCCATTACCCACTGCTGGGTGCTATTTTCATAATTACCGTCTATTCTAATTGTTTGCTTAGCTCCGCACGCTAACATTATTATATCTGTAATTGCTTCACTTGAATAAACTGAGTTAATGGCAACATCGAAGTGATAGCTATTTAAATTTGAAATAATTGTAGATTTATAATCTGGTTCTTCATAAAATTTCTTTTTATCTATCCCAATAATATTTTTAACATAAGGAGAATATTTATATAAAATAGTAATATGCTCTTCGCAAAAAACTGTAATCTCACTCTTGGGAAACTTTTCTTTAATTCCTTTAAGAATAATAGAAGCTAATACATTATCCCCAATTGCATCTGTCCTTATAAATAAAATTTTCTTGTATATAACTTCCTTTGTATTATTAATTTTAACAAACCATTTTCCATTTTTAATAGTAGCCAGCGGTGAAATATTGAATTTATCTATTTTATCAACTATGGCTTCATCCGTTACCCAGGAAAAATAATTTTTCAATTGTTGTGGGAAGTGAGTTTCCTTTTGCAAACCTTTCCACTGGCTCAATGCATTATTATATCCGTAATATTTTTCTTTGAACATCAATTGTTCAGGCAAAACGTAAGCGTAATGCTGGAAAATTAAATTATGATGCTTAGTAACAGAATGCTTAAAAGGATTAATCTTTCCGACATCTATCCATTCCCCCGAATAATCTAAACGACTTAGAGCAGGTGGCTCATGCGAAATCCATTTATCTCCCGGTTTATATCTCCAGGTCCTTAGCCATTCATATTCTGTGTGATTGCCGTAAGTATTTGTGCTTGAAATAAAAAGTCTTTCACCTACAAAAAAATTGCATAAATAGTATGAAGCCGTTTTTTGCGGATTATTAACATAAAGTTGTCTACTCTGAACAATCTGATCTAATGTCCATAATTCATCAACATCTACTTGCCAAAGCAGGCATTCTTCTTTTATCTCTGAAAGTGGAGCATTTACCATTTCCAATTTACCCTTCCAGAATTGAAAGATTTCTTTCCTATATATAGTAATATTTTGAGGATAAAGTTTCTTCAACTCCTTGAGATATTCGGTAGTACCATCATTGCTTAAACCATTTTTGTGAAATTCATCAGAAATATTTGCTCCGTTCTTTAAGCTCCATGCTGTATCGTTAATTAAATCGGCTACGCCTTCTACAATATGCCAATGCCATTTAAAGGGTAATTTTTTAAATACATTTATATGATACTCGATAAAAGGTTTACCGTTTAAAACTATTGTAAAAAAGTGAATTGGTAGTAAATTATGATTACTCTGATTACTAACAATGGCTCCTTCTTTCCTTTCTTTCCACCTTTTATCATTTTTTTTAAAAACTGCATATCCATTTCTTAGGTTTTGATTTGAAGCTATTAAAGTATAGTTTGGATCATTTATCAAGCGAATAAAATTACGATAGTTTTTATAAGCAATTATATCGTCTAGGAGTAAGATACGGGCGCCATACACTTCTCCGAGCTCGGCTTCACCCGTAAATTCAGAGCCGTCTATTAACACCATATCAAAAACATCAATTTTGTTCTTCTGCTTTATCAAAGCTATACCAGAAGCTTGTTCAGTTCCAATTTTTTCAATATTTTTTTTGTCTTGACGTAGCCAACCAAGGACCTGGTCCAAGGGATAAAAATTTAAATTTGTTTTTATCAACCGATAGAATTCTGTAACATCGTTTTCAGTAGGCAATTTGGAACTATCAACCGATGATACGTTATAACAATGAACAAAAGAATCACGTTGATACGTC
>JAJYOQ010000280.1 GCA_021796135.1 Bacteroidota bacterium | reverse complement strand
CAAATAGCAAACCCAAAGAAAATCTTTCAGTAGCGCCTGACATAAGAGTAAATGGGCCTGAACCAAATAAAAATGCTATATTTCCATCTTGAAGACCCGTATCAAAATGATGATAAGACATCTTATCCCAAATTAAGTCATCATTATAAAATGCTACACCCGAACCTATATAAAAGCTATAAAACGCAGTTAATCCGATTTGATCTGATTCACCTAAATCAGTCTTATCAATTCCGGGCTCTCCCGGTTCGCCGGTATCAACCAATCCATATTTATTAACCGGTCCAAGGGGAGCCCCCGGAACAACGCCCGGTTTTTGCCAGCCAGAAGTAGGTTTACCATCGCCTTCACCAAAGTCACCGGTACCGGGAATACCATCTAAGCCAACATCGTCAGTTTTTGGGTCCCAATCATGGTTTTCATCAATTCCATTCATTCTTGATTCGTCAATCAGCCCGTTTCCATTGTCATCAATGCCGTTATATTCGTTACCCGGACTTTCAAGAAATGCATAGCCTGCATAGCCAGTCGGTCCCCAGCCACCATCCCCAAAACCAGTGACATTCCAGCTATAAGTTATATCACTATATGGAACGCCTGGAAGCGAAGATTTTAATCTCTCAAAGGAAGCTGAATTTTGGTTTGAACTATTTGGTCCACCAATTCCAGTATCTACATACATACCAAAAATAATCTTGTCATAATCAGTTGTGCCTTCGTTTGTAATATCGTAAAGCCAGAATATTATATCCTGAGCCATAACATTGGACCACTGAAATCCTCTTACTGCACATTTTAGCCCTAATCCTCTTCTCGTATGGTCGGTTGAATCTGGATAAAAATTTGAACGATCATCACTATTATCATCCATAACGAAATAACTTTCCTGGTCTGCATTTGCACGCTTTCCAAAATATCCATCCCAATAGCCATCCCAGCTGGGATCTAGATCAGGCCAGCTAGAAGGCCATGATTTAGGATTATCGCTCATTGCGATGTTATCTTGGTTAGGATTTGAATAACCGGGTCTCGGCTGCCAGCCCTGTTCAACACCTTGGGCAGAGATGGGCATGAGCTCACGGTATCCAGCTTCATCTTTATGTATTGTGTTACCATTTGCATCCTTAATTTCTGCAACTACAACCGGAGTAATGCCATCCATATAACTATGCCCCGAACCCTTTGGCCAAACACCTGAAGGCTGTCTGCCCCACCAAGCAACTTCGCCAAAATTATAAAAAAGAGTCTCAACTAAATTTCCGTTATGAATTCCTTCTTTCCTGTATTTTCTATCTCCTCTTTGATCCGGTGGAACTTTTATTTGGGAAAACATTTCATGTGTCGTTATAAGAGAAATAATAAAAAATAATAAGACTATTTTCTTCATGGAATTGCCTTCTAATTAAAAAGGTAAGTTATAACTTAATCCAACTAACACCCGTCTTGGTTCTGAATAAAAATCAGGGCGGACAAGAAAATCAGCTAAAGTATTAGCACCTTGATTTTCAGGATTATAATGGCTTGCTAATGAATAAGTTGCTCTGCCTGTATCAGTATATACATTAATTTCGTTTCTTTCATCAAACACATTGAAAACGCGCACAAAAAATTGGAAAGCAAAATTACCTAGTGAAATATATTTATTAAATTGTATATCAACATTGGTTTGTGAAGGCATGCGGGCACTATTTTCAATGCTTGCTGTTTGTGATTGAACTGTCGGTGTATATGGCATACCGCTTCCATATTTGGCGGTTATTCCTAAATTTATATCATTAGGGATATTATATGATAGAGAAAGATTAATTGTATGTGTCTGATCCCAATTAAGAGGTACAACTTGAATGTTTGGTTTTTGTGGAGGGTTGCCTTGAGCTTTGTTGAAAGCATCATTTGGGTCGGACGCATTACCTTCGGCAACTTGAAGCGTATAATCAAGTGAAACCGAAAAATGATCTTTATCGGTGGATTGCTTAAATAATGAAATCGTTAGTCCCTTTGCCTGGCCATAATCCATGTTAGTATATAAAGCATAGCGATCACTGCTTATATAAGTATTCAAAATTTGTGTACTAAGCAAATTAGTAAAATCTTTGTGATATCCTATTACTTCAAGACCGATCAGATTTGAGAACACATAATTGACTCCTATTTCATAGGCTACGGTTGATTGAGCCTTCAAATTTGCATTTCCCATTAAAGTATAAAGACCTCCAGGGCCAATTTTGAAGGTTGGATTCGCATACATATACTCAAAAGGCGGAACTTGGAAAAAATGGCCATAACTAAAATGTATAGTTCCATCAGCAGAAATAGGGAAAGCAATTCCAAGTCTTGGGCTAATTTGGGATTGTGGCTGGGCTTTTATTTTAGGTGAGTTTGCAGGATCTCTTGGGTCAGTAGGAATATTACCAAAAGAATTAAAATAATCATATCTAAGACCTGCGTTTATTATAATACTCTGATATTCGATCTTATCCTGAATATAATAAGCAAAACTTAGTGGTTTGTCTACAAATTGCCCGTCATTCAAATAACTATTAAAATCAAATATTGTTGTCGTATCGTGATACAATGCAGTTTTGTTGTCTAAGTTGATAACATTTAGATCTAATTCAGCCCCTGTTTTAATTTCATTTATTTCATCCAATTGACTATCTAGATCAAGCTTAATAGTATTTACATTGCTTACTCTTTTATCATGCACCATATCGGTACCACCAGTTAGAAAACTGAAGCTGGTTAATTGTTTCATTAATTGAGGATCCGCATAACGGGGGTCGTTAATATTTGGATAAACATAAGTTTGTAGTGTACTGCGCTTAAATGAATGTTTGAATGTCAAATAAGTTCTCGATGAAAATAAGTACGTAGCAGAAAAAATATTGTTAAACGACTGTTCATAATTTGTTGGTTCGCCGTCAGGATTATATTTAAATAAATGGTCATAATTTTGAGAGGTTGTATTATCATACAAAAAAAGATCAGAAAGTTTTAAATTTCCTGTAGCATCAACATTTAACTTTCCTTGAAAATTATAATTAAGAAATGAATTAAGCGGTACAATTTTATTGTCACCCGTGGCTTGAATATGATAAACATTATTATTTGCCCAAGAGCTGTCAGTGGGATTAAATTTTCTTTGACCAAATAACCATCCTTCATTGCCGAATCTTCTTGCAGCAATATCATAACTTATTCTTTTGCTAAAAATTTTTATTGGACCGGCCAAATCAACTTTTATATCCGAAACACCGACAGGATTAAATCTATTTATTCCTAAAAAGATATTATTTGCCTCAGAAAGGTAGTCACCAGTAGAGATATTAATATTTCCTTCAAAGTGGTCTTGACCGCGCTTTGTAATTAAATCAACAATACCGGACATGGCTTGTCCATATTCTGCATTGAACACGCCACTGATTACCTTAACTTCCTGCAAAAATTGCACATCAACGGTTGACCCTTGTGAACCTGAGTAATTATCAGTAACCGGTATTCCGTCAACCATATAACCAACTTCACTTGCCCTGCCCCCTCTGATATGAATTCCGCCGGATGCGTCGGTTATAACTCCAGCTTTTAAATTTAGGACATCAGTTAAACTTTCAACAGGGAGATTCTTAATATCCTTACTAGTAACAGTCAACTCACTTGATGTTAGATTACGATCTATTACCTGTTTCTTGGCTGTAACAACTATTTCTTTAAGTCCAACATTTTCCTGCTCAAGTTGAATGTTTATAGAAGTAGTTTTATCTGAAGTAACCATAACGCCTTGAATTTTTACTTTTCGATAACCTATCATAGAAACATTTATATTATACTCACCTGGAAAGACATTTAGAATGACATAGTAACCGTTTATATCAGTAGATGCACCCATTGATGTATGTTCAATAATAACATTTACTCCCACCAAAGGTTCGCCAGTCTTCTTATCTTTGATTATACCGGAAATTTTTCCGGTTTGACCGCCAAAAATACTGCCAGTTAAAATTATTAAAAAAAATGCTATACTTAGGCTTTTATATATCATTTCAGAACTTTTAATTTTTTGTTAAACAATTTCAAATTTTAAGAAAATTTAGTAAAAAAGGGGCGAATCAAAGATGATCCGCCCCTAAAAAGAGCTTACTTTAATAAAATCATTTTGTTTGTTTTAACAAAATTATTTGTTCTTAGCTGATAGAAATAAACACCACTTGAAAGTTTTGAAGCATCAAAAGAATAACGATAATTTCCCGGACCTTTCGCTTCATTATTGATGAGCGTTCTTACTAACTGACCAAGAGAATTATAAATGGAAATAGTTACATTTGATTCCTTTGGCAAAGAATATTCAATCGTTGTTGAAGGGTTAAAAGGATTAGGATAATTCTGTGACAATGTATATGTCTGAGGAATTTCCTTACCAATTTTTTCATTAACATCAGTTAGTGAAGAAAGAACAACCTCTCGATATAAATCATATTTTTCAAAAGTATTATCAGCCCATTGAGTTCCCCACCAATGCGGAGCATAAGTTGAGGTGTCCGGGCTATATGATTTCGCATCGCCATAATTGACATCCCAGGCTACTGCACTTAATCGAACGGTATCACCCACAGAGTAGCCGAACTGGTCGGTATGAATAACTACCTCCAAAGAATAACCATTATCAGGACCACCTATTTCTGAATGCGTAATGGTTCCGACAGGTTGAGAAGATGCACCTACTGCTGCGCCGACAGGCACAGTTGAGCTTAACTGAAACTGTATACCGGAGCCAACACTATCACCGAAATACATAGCATGAATTTCCATCCTATTAGAAGGACTAGGATTATATTCACCTTTATTAGTCATCCATAAGAATAAACCGTCAGCTTCCCATCCTGGCGACCATTGGCAAACAGATATGTCATTGGAAGTAGCTCCGACATAAAGGTCTGTTCCTTTATGAACAAATTTTACAGTCATCATACTCGGGAATAAATGAGCTTTTGGGTGATTTGACCATTGTTGGTAAAATCCACCAGTACTTGAATTGCTTCCTTGCCCAATAACCACGCTATCAGCATTTTTCCAGAATGGTTCATCCAATTTTCCATCAAGAGTAATAGCGGTATTTGTTTCATAAGCGACTTTCAGAGGAGGATCGGATAATCGTAAGATTCTATAATTAGGAGCACTTCCATCTCCGCCCCATTCGCTTCCCCACCAGCTTTTATAATAGCTGCCGGTTGTTACAGAATCCGTATATCCATTAGGATCAAAAATATTAACTAATACAGGAATATCTCCGTAAGGATTAGTATATCCTAATTTAGAAAGGTCAATCATCATTTCTGCAGTATATCCTGAATCAGGGGCACTGTTATCATTAACAATACCATGGTCTAAAACAACACCAGCACCTTGAAAACTTGTAGAATCAAAAGGGTTTGGATTATCATTGGTTTCAACAGCAATGGGAGCGCCTACCCCAGCTTTATTCCAAAATAAATGGAATTCAACCGGAGTACCATCAGCTTTTTTTATCTTCATGAAAAGGCCGTCGCCTTCCCACCCAATAGTTCTCCGGCAAATCGACTTGTCGTTAGATTGCAATGAAATATAAAGCTTGAGTCCATCATGCATAAATCTGACATAAGTTGTAGAAGTATCAACATAACCAGTGTCCACTGTGGTTCCGCTTGTTACGGTATTAATAACATCCCCGGGGA
>JAJYOQ010000279.1 GCA_021796135.1 Bacteroidota bacterium | reverse complement strand
TACACGTTTATTCAGCTACCTGGGTACCTTCAAAGATTTTTTCCCAAAGAATGATGGTAGTTTTAAAAAGAAGATTATAATAAAAGTGAGTGATTTCCGGTCAGCTCTAATTCAGGGAAAGTTTTTAGCAAATAAAGGATTGTGGGTTTCGGAATATAGAATTGAATCCGGATTAAATTGCGGCGGACACGCCTTTGCAACCGAGGGATTTCTATTAGGTCCCATACTTGACGAATTTAAAAATAAGAAGAATGAATTACTTGTATCACTGCGCGAATTGCTTAAGAAATCATTATTAAAAAAAGATATCTCATTCGATGATTCTCTGCTCGACTTCGATATAACAGTACAGGGCGGAGTAGGCAAAGCAAGCGAACAGAATTTTCTTATCAGAGAATACGGGGTCAAATCTGTTGGTTGGGGCAGCCCGTTTCTTCTGGTTCCTGAAGTAATGAATGTGGATGAGGAAACTTTACAAAGGCTTTGCGAAGCAGGAGAAGATGATATATATTTAAGCGATGTTTCCCCCCTTGGCGTCCCTTTTAGTAATCTTAGAACAAGCAGCAAAGAAATTGAAAAAGCAGATAGAATTAAAGAAGGTAAACCGGGAGCCCCGTGCATTAAAAAATTTCTTGTCTCAAATAAAGAGTATACGGAAAAACCCGCTTGTACAGCGTCTATTTCATATGTAAATAAAAAGACAAATGATCTAAAGTCAAATGCTAATAACCTTGATGATTTTCAAAAAGAATTAGATAAAACCACGGAAAAAGTTTGTCTTTGTGTTGGGCTCGCAGCTTCTGTTCTTAAAGTAAATAATATTGATACCCCAAAAATTAGTAAAGCTGTCTCTGTATGCCCGGGACCGAATCTTGCATATTATTCAAAGATTGCAACTTTAAATGAAATGGTTGATCATATTTACGGAAGAATAAACCTTATTACCAACCCCAATAGACCAAACATGTTTATAAAAGAGCTTAGCTTGTACATAAATTTTTTGGTGAAAAAAATAGATGAAAATTTGGACCCTATTTCAGCCCAAGCTGAGGAATTTTTAAATACATTCTATTCTAATTTGAAAGATGGGATTAACTATTATAAAAAGATTATACCGGAAATTTTAGAAGAAACCGAGAAATCTCGACAGAAAATAATAGAAGATTTACTCGAACTTGAGATTAGACTCAATGAGTATGCTCATCAATATGCATAATTACGATTTCTCTTTAGTACCAGTATTAACAAAGGTATTAGCAGAATTACAAGAAATCCTCCTTTTGTTACCATTCTTCTAATACCTACTGCTCCCCGAAAACAGTATACCAATTCATCTTGATATTCAAGCTTTAGCTGCGGACATACCTACAGGCCTTCTCCATGATTTCCCTAAATTTTAAATAAGTTACTCCTTTCTAATAATTAAATATAAAAAAATTGGGGCGTCACCTTTTTCCCTTTTGCGTTAATAAGAATGCAGTCCCATCAAACCTTTTATATACCTTTATTATTATCATGATTAGCTGCATTTATAAAAATTTATATAATTATATTTTTTATTGTATATATTCATCATTTTATGTATGTTATCCGTAAATATATAATATGTTAGTAATTTCTAAAAAAATAACTCGGAGGATATGTGAAAACGTTTACGGTTCTTTCTACCATAGTTCTTTTCTTACTGGTAAGTGTTCCCGGTATAAGTCAGGTAACAAATTTAATGGTAAACGGCTCTTCTTCTAACTTTACTGTGACATCTGGTGATCCAATTAGCTGGAGTTACAATGTTCCCAGTGGTACGACCACAATTGGAGAAATTTGGTATGATATTAATGGTAATGGCAGCATTGATGCTGGCGATACATATTGGCAATCTTTATTGCAGACAGACGGCGATCCTATAGGGACAAACGGACCACCTGACATGGATGGAACTGCGGGCGCAGTAGGCTTTTCGCAACCGGTTGGACTTGCACCAGGCAAGTATGTAATGAAATTTAGTGCAAATAATCAAAGTGTTTCTATTTCCGGTACTGTGTACCCATTATCATCTCCTGCTCATACTATTTCCGGTACTGTAATTCCTCTAACCGGAAAGAGTGCTGCAAATATTTTTGTCGAGATGAAACGAAGCGGGAAACACCAACCAAATTTCTGGGATGCAGTTACTGACGCTAACGGTAATTACTCTATTGAGATGAATAGCGACACGGCCGGTAATCCGTGGCAGGTTTATTTGGTTTCCAATCCTTTTCCACCTAATAGAATAGTTTCTCAAGGTGATTCAATAACGATTTCGGGCAATCCTTCGGGTATAAACTTCTCATTTTTATTAGCTTCTGCTCAGGTGGCTGGTACTGTTAAAGATGAATTAGGGAATGTTTATCCATTTACTGATGTAGAAATCAATAGTTCTAATTTTAATTCTTCCCTGCAATATCATGTTAATACGAATGTAAATGGTGTTTATCAAATAGGATTAATACCGAGTGATCTTATAGCAAACCATAATTGGAGGATTTCTGCTATTATTAATAAATCCGAATTGACAACAAATAGGCTTATGCCAACCGCATTCATACCAATAATATATACTGCGGATAGTTTAGTGAAAAACCTTGTTATCTACAATGTCAATTCAACAATTACGGGAACGTTAACGGTCAATGGAAATGCACCCGGTTTCCCAATAGAACTTGTTGCAATGAACTCTGATTCTGCTCAATCAAGTACTATGGCTGATGGTACTACAGGTAATTTTTTTTTCCCGGTTACCGACAAAATTTTCAAATACGAAATATTTCCTGTTAAAACTTCCCAAAATTATTATTATACTAATATAATTGCTCACGCAGGTAATTCAGGGGTAGCTCTAAACTTAAGCACTACTCCGCTGGATGTTAAACAGTTTACCGGCAATGTTCCGAAACAATATTCACTTGGACAAAATTATCCGAACCCATTTAATCCAAGCACGACAATTAATTATGAAATACCCGTAAGCGGATTTGTAAATATTACAGTTTATAGTATACTCGGACAAAAAGTATCTCAGCTTGTAAATGAAGTTCAGAAGGCTGGTATATATAATATAGATTTTAATTCTAATCACTTAAGCAGCGGAATTTATTTCTATAAGCTCAGTTCGGCAAATTATATGAGCATTAAGAAGATGGTATTACTAAAGTAAGAATGGAAAAATATATTCTCAGGAAACGCAGACTTCATTGAAACATGAAGTCTGCGATTTTTTTGTGAATCAATTGAAAAGCTATTTGATATTTCATTTGGAATATTGCAGGATGTTAAAAGCGATATAGCAAAATTAAACGAAGCACTGCAAAATAAAATTTCAATATCCCATCCCCCTGACTTCCTTCTGTAATTATTCTTCCTAAATCTCCCGCTCAACACTTGTCTCAATAACCCTTTCCTTTTTAGACAACTTAATTTTTGACGTATCCGAAATAGTTTGGGTGTAAACCCAAAATAAATTCTTGTTTCTTTAAAAGAAAAAAATTCATAGTTTAGCGGCAATAAAGTCACGCAATTGTGCATAATTTTTTACGAAATCCTTTATGCAAGATTTAGAAGAATATTTCGACCAATTCAGAAAAAATATTATCGGTATTGATCAAACCTTTTTAACTCCTTACGGTGAGAAAAAAATTATCTATGCTGACTGGATAGCAAGCGGAAGGCTTTACGCTCCGATTGAAAAGAAAATTGTAGACACTTTTGGACCCTACGTCGGCAATACGCATTCCGAAGCAAGCATTACCGGCACAACTATGACGGTCGCTTATCAAGCAGCTCATGAAATAATTAAAGACCATGTACACGCCGGCAAAGATGATGTTATTATTACAGCCGGTTCCGGAATGACTGCGATGATAAATAAATTCCAAAGGATTTTGGGGCTAAAGGTGCCGGAACAATTAAAGGCGTACCTTAATCTACCTGTTGAATTAACTCCCGTTGTTTTTGTAACACACATGGAACATCATTCAAATCATACCTCGTGGTTGGAAACAATAGCCGATGTTATTTGTATCCAACCGGACCCTGAAGGACTAATCGACTTAAATGATTTTGAGACACAACTTAATAAATATCAAAACCGGAAATTGAAGATTGGCGCTTTTACTGCTTGCTCTAATGTAACCGGTATCGAAACTCCTTATCATAAAATGGCAAAAATGATGCACGAGAACGGCGGCTTTTGCTTTATTGATTTTGCATGTTCCGCGCCGTATGTAAATATTGATATGCATCCGGCTGATCCTTTAGAAAAGTTAGATGCAATATTCTTCTCACCTCATAAATTTTTAGGCGGACCCGGAACGCCGGGGGTTTTAATATTTGATTCACATCTTTATAAGAACCTCGTACCTGATAATCCCGGCGGCGGTACAGTAGATTGGACAAACCCATGGGGGCAACATAAATTCGTATCAAATATCGAACTTCGTGAAGACGGCGGTACTCCTGCTTTTCTTCAAACTATTAAAGCTGCGCTTTGCGTAAAATTAAAAGAGGAAATGAACGTTGAGAAGATGGAGCAAAGAGAAAAATATTTAGTTAAGACAGCAATATACGGCTTAAGGAAAATCCCGGGACTTCATATTCTGGCTGATAATATTGAAGACAGGCTTGGCGCAATTTCTTTTTATGTCGACAAAATTCATTATAATTTATTAGTAAAAATTTTGAATGACAGATTCGGAATTCAAATGCGAGGCGGCTGTTCTTGCGCAGGAACTTACGGGCATTACCTTTTACACGTCAGCCCGGATCAATCGAAACATATTACAGAGAAAATAAACGAAGGCGATCTTTCTGAAAAACCCGGATGGGTAAGAATGTCAGTTCATCCTACAACTACGAACGAAGAATTGGAATTCATTATCGAATCGATTAAAGTAACAGCAAGAAATATATCCTTATGGGAAAAAGATTACCGATACTGTCAACAAAATAATGAATTTTTTCACCTCTCATCAAATGAAGAAGAAAAGAAGATTATCAAAAGTTGGTTAAATACTCATATTACGCAACCTTTGTAATACCAGTCTGCCGCCATGCAGGTTGGAAAAATGGATTGTAAGCTTCAACAATTTTGCAAACCTTTTCCCATCAATGAGAATGATAATAAAACTCTATTCTCATTGATGGCTATTAGACAATCATTTTGCAATACTTATGAATTTTTTTCAATATGTTTTACGGCATATTCTTTGTCTATGCGGGGTTACATCTAGAAAAACTATTTCCAAACGGATATAGACATTTTATAATGAAATATAATAATAAGTAATAACATGAGGTAATGATGAAAAACGTAATTTTATATTTACTTTTTGTCGTAACGATTGTTGCATTGTTCGGGTTTGCTTTCACTATATAAAATCAATAGAAAAAAATAACAGAAAAATAGAGCGAGCAATTATGTTGGTTTTCAATTCAAAATTAGTAAGTAAAGATAAAAAATCCCGGACTAAATATGGACGAGTAAATTTCAACCGTGTTTTGTCCTTACTAATTCTATCCTTAATTTTGTTATTAACGGTAAATAGACTTAGCGCACAAACAAATGACGACTGCCTCACCTGCCATAGTGACAGTACGTTAACAATGAAAAAACAGGGAAAAGTAGTTTCACTTTTTGTTGATGCTAAGGTTTTAGCACATTCTGCGCATCAAAAGCTGCAATGTATTTCATGCCACGTAGGTTTTA
>JAJYOQ010000278.1 GCA_021796135.1 Bacteroidota bacterium | reverse complement strand
CCTACATGATATCAAAAATTGAGTCGTTGCTAAAAATCAAGTAACATATTTTGTGAAAGTATTTGCAATTTTTGAACTATATTAATTGGCATAATTATTTTTAATTTATTTACAAAACAGTATATTAACGAATAGAAGTAATCAAATTAATAATGAAATTCTCTGAGTTTAAGAAAAATATTGACAGTCCGATATCCGGAAGAGTCACGATTGATGAATCATCTTCTAAGCTTAAAAATCTTGAGGTTATTCTTGATATAGTAAAAATTATTAACCATTCATTAATTTTAGAAGATGTTTTAAATCTCGTTTTAAAATATTCAGTCAAGCTTACGAATTCAGACCGGGGATTCATTGTCTTGAAAAGTAGTCTGGGAAAACTCGAATATAAGATCGGTCTTGATGCTGAGGGGAATCTCCTCCCCGAAAATCTTTTTAATATTAGTACTTCTGTTGTTGAAGATGTATTTCGTACCGGACAATCAAAATTTGTTGAGGGAGCTCAAAGCGATACAAATTTTGACCCTACCAAGAGTATGCTAAATCTAGAGTTACAAACAATTTTATGTTCACCATTAATATGTGATGATAAAAAAATTGGTGTAATTTATGTTGACAGCCGTGATATACATAAAATTAAAATAAAAGAAATAACAGACACATTTGAAATAATGGCTGGTCAAGCTGCAACTGCTATAAGAAATGCACAGCTGTATAACGGACAAATTGCAGCATATAATGCTCTTAATGAAGCAAATATTCAGTTAATTCAATCAGAAAGAAAAGCCTTAAAGTCAAGTATTGATTCGGAAATAGGTCAATCACTACAGGGCTTGGTACATTTAGCCCTTTTAGAAAACGAAAGTTTAATGAGAGTAATTGAAAAAGCTCAAAAGGATTATGAACCAAACATATCTAAGATAGATCCAATTTTATTGGATCGCTTAAATCTTAAATGTAAAGTGGCAATTGATAGTATTCGGAATATACAAAAGTATGCACAGGTGCTCCTTGAAACATCTATCATGAATTTAAATAAAGATAGCGGTGATTTAAATAAGACTATTCAATCTGTAATAAAATATATCTCACCGATGAAAAAGTTTTATAATATTACTTTCAATACCGAATTTAATCCGCTTCCTCTTTGTAATTATGACTCAGAGCAAATTCAACATTTGTTAGTACATCTTTTTAATAATTGTGCAGAAGTAAAAAGTGATATTACTATAACTGTCAGAACTCATTATGAAAACAGCAGCATTTATGTTGATGTTAAGGATAACGGACCAGGTTTTCCTGAAGATATTGTAAACCCTTTCAACGAGATTATTTCTGCAAAAAAAACAAGTTACGGACTTTATTTGTGCAAAAGTATTATTGATAGACATAATGGTCAAATAAAAATTTTAGATGAAGTCCAAGGCGCAACAGTACAATTTTCATTACCTGTAAATTGAAATTATGTCTGATACAATCTTAAAATATTTCAAGCTGCTATATGAATTTATCCCATTTCCTATAGAAATAATTAATGAAGAAGGGAAGATTATATATATAAACGAGTCCTTTTCTTTTCATTGGGGATATAGCCTTTCTGAAATAAATGAATACAGGATATTTAATGATTTAGAATTGAAAAGAAGCGGAGTACACTCAGCAATATTAAAAACTTTTGAAAACCGGGATAAACGAATCGTTGATAATTTTACTGATTCTCTATTAAAAAGTCGCGATATTATTCTGCCTATTTTCCGCACAAAAATATTCCATATCCCTTATGAAGAAAAAAATTTCGTTGCCCTTTTCCATGAAGATCAAACAGAAATTGTATTGACAGAAGCAGAAGTTATTAAAGCTCGTGATGGAAACAAAGAAGCTGAGAGATTAAAAAATACTTTTCTTACAGTCTTATCTCACGAACTTAGAACGCCTTTAAACATTATATTGGGGTATACTTCAATAATTAAAGATAGTTTTAAAGAAAAAATAAATTCTGAAGATCAAGTTTATCTGGATAACCTATATAGTGGCGCACAGAGGCTGCATACCAGTATTTCACAAATGCTGGAATTTGCCCAAATTGAGGCTGGTAATTTTTCGATAAATTTTGAAAATGTTTCATTAGGAAATATTATCAGTCATTGTATAGATATTAATGCTCAAAGCGCAAAAGAAAAGAATCTAGAATTAAAAACAAAATTTTATTCACAGGAGATTCTAGTTTTTGCTGATGTTCAAATACTTGAGAATGCTTTTAATAATCTTCTGATTAATGCTATAAAATTTACAAAACAAGGATTTGTTGAAATAGAGACTAATATACTCGATGATAGAGAATTAGCTGTCTGCAAAATTAAAGATTCGGGGGTTGGAATCTCAACTAATTATTTAGATCATATATTCCGCCCATTTAGTCAGGAAGATTTAAACATTGGACGTAATTATGAAGGTAACGGTTTGGGTTTAGCTCTAGCCAAAAGGTATATTGAAAAAATGGGAGGTTCACTTTTAGTTGACAGCTTAAAAGGCGTTGGCACTACATTCACATTTACTCTTCCCCTATCTAATAGTCTCTTTAAAGGAGATCCTAAAAAATTAATACCATTAATATTGAAGAAAATATTAATGATTGATAATACAAATGATTCTTCAAATCTTCTATCGGCTTATCTCAAAAATAAATATGAATTAGATATAATTAGTTTAAATGATTTTAAACTTGACCTAATTGATAGAAAAGATTTCGAATTTATTATAATAGATGTTGATCGGAATTTTTGGGAACAGAGTTTAAAAATATGCCGCCATATAAAAAAAATAGATTTATTGGAAAGACCGATTGTAATATTATCAAATGAATTTGATGATGAGAGGACAGAACAATTCATAAAGGCAGGTGCTAGTAAATTTTTAATTAAACCATTTACTAAAAACGATATATTTAATGCATTAATTTCATCCTCAAAGAAAAATATATCTTAAGTTTCGTAAAATCTTATGAATGATTTAGAAAACTTAAAAAATAAAGTTCAAAAAGCTTACGATGAATGGGAAATAAATTCTTATAAGAATTTTATTCTAAAATATCCGGAACGACAAAATAATTTTCAGACCATTTCTTTCGAAACATTAAAACCCCTTTATCATAAATGCGACAGTGAAGTAACCGATTATCTTGAAAAAATCGGTTTTCCTGGTGAATATCCTTTTACTCGAGGTATACAGCCATCAATGTATAGAGGAAAACTGTGGACAATGCGCCAATATGCTGGTTTCGGTTCAGCAAAAGAGTCTAATAAAAGATATAAATATTTACTATCTCAGGGTACTTCCGGATTATCAGTGGCATTCGACTTACCTACTCAAATTGGATATGATAGTGATACTCCTATTGCTTTTGGAGAAGTCGGGAAAGTAGGTGTAGCGATAGATACTCTTGCAGATATGGAAAACCTATTTGATCAAATACCGCTTGATAAAATTTCAACGTCTATGACTATTAACGCATCAGCATCAGTTTTGCTTGCAATGTATATAGCTGTAGCTGAAAAACAAGGAGTATCTAAAGATAAAATCAGTGGTACTATACAAAATGATATATTGAAGGAATATATTGCGAGAGGGACATATATATTCCCTCCGAAACCTTCAATGAGGCTGATAGTTGACATATTTAAATATTGCACTAAAGAAGTCCCAAAATGGAATACAATCTCTATTAGCGGTTATCATATACGTGAAGCAGGGTCAACTGCAGCTCAGGAAGTTGGATTCACTATTGCTAACGCAATTGCTTATGTTGAAGCTGCACTAAGTTCAGGACTAAATATAGACGATTTTGCTGGACAGTTATCTTTCTTTTTTAATTCGCATATTGATTTATTTGAAGAAGTAGCTAAGTTTAGAGCTGCACGTCGTTTATGGGCAAAAATAATGAGAAACCGATTTCATGCCAAAGAACAAAAATCATTAATGCTTCGATTTCATAGCCAAACGGCTGGTTCTGCTTTAACCGCTCAACAAATCGATAATAATATTTGTCGTGTTACAATTCAAACTTTAGCAGCCGTTTTAGGAGGTGCTCAAAGTTTACATACTAACGGTAAAGATGAAGCTCTTGCTTTGCCTACGGAAGAGTCTGCAAGAACTGCCTTAAGAACACAGCAAATTGTCGCCTATGAAAGTGGTGTAGTAAATACAATTGACCCTCTTGGGGGATCTTTCTTTATTGAATCGCTAACCGATGAAATTGAAAAACAAGCTGAAGAATATATCAACAAAATAGATTCTCTTGGGGGGATGATCTCAGCTATAGAGAATGGATTTGTTCAATCAGAAATCCAAAACGCAGCATATAAATTTGAGCAGCAAATTGAAAAAGGAGAAAGGATCGTTGTTGGGGTCAATAAATTTCAAACCGAAGAAAAATTAAAACCGGAATTACTGAAAATTGACGTTAAAACTCAGGAAGAACAAATTGCATTTCTAAAGAAAATTAAAAATAACAGAAATACCATCGGTGTTGAAAATTCATTGATAAAATTAGAAATGGCTGCTAAAAGTAATGAAAATTTGATGCCTTACATACTTGAAGCCGTAAAATCATATGCCTCTATTGGAGAAATTTGTAATGTCCTTAGGCAAGTATTTGGTGAATACCAGGAAAAACTAATTATATAATTATAACTTATTAATTTTTGATCATAAAATGAAACTTAAAATAATAATCGTGATGCTTCTAGTGATACTTTTTACTGTATTTGTATCTCAAAACACCGAATTAATTTCTATAACTATATTCTTATGGAAAGTTCAAATTCCGACTATAGTTTTAATATCAATCACGTTATTGCTTGGAATTATTTTGGGGTTTTTTGTAGAAGCAATATTTGATTTAAAAAAGAATAAGGAAAACAAATCTTCTCATATAAATTCAGAAATTTGATCAAATTCTAATGTAATTTACCAGAATATGAATTATTGCACCTAGTCTCTTCTTGCTTATTGAGAAAATTAGTAGTATTTTTGGTTAACTTTTTCGCCCCTTTGAGGGCGATTTTTGTTTCAATGAATTTATTTAACGAAAATATTAACAGAATTGCTATAAAGAAATCAGAAGAAAATGGTTTCTTTTTAGTTGATATTATTTTTCGCGGAAATCCAAATAATAAAATAATTGAAATATTTATTGATGGAGAAAAAAATGTTGATGCCGACGATTGTGCAAAAGTCAGCAGAGAAATTGAAGAACAAATCGAAAATCTTGGGTTAATTAGTGTTTCTTATCGTCTTGAAGTTTCATCTCCCGGTGTCGACAGACCTTTAAAATATTTAAAGCAATATTTTAAGCATATTAATCGTAAATTTGATATTTCTTATAAAGAAGATAATGAAACTAAGAAATTTACCGGCAAATTAATTAGCGTGGATAATGAAACACTCAAATTTTTGCACGATAATAAAAATACAATAATCATTAATTTTAATAACATAGTAAAAGCTAAAGTACTAGTAAGTTTTTCTTAACGGAGGAAACTAAAAAATGAATTCAGATATCGTAGAATCTTTTGCACAAATGGTCAGAGAAAAAGGAGTCGATAAAGACGTTCTAGCAGGAATTATAGAAGAAATTTTCGGAATTCTTGTAAAGAAAAAATATGGAGAAGAATCTAAATTTGACGTAGTTGTCAATATGGATAAAGGAGATATCGAAATTTTTCTTGAACGCACGATTGTTTTCCTTATTCTTTTTTAA